>JAQCNG010000300.1 GCA_028275145.1 Halovenus sp.
CGATATGTTCGAGTGCATCCACGAGCAGTCGGTGGTTCTTGTGGGGCCAGGTGTTCGCCGGATACAGCAGGAAACTCTCTGGCAGGTCGTACGCCGACCGGACCTCGGCAGCCAGCGCGTCCCCGACGGTCCCGCTTCCGGTGTGTGCGGGGCCGAGCGGCATCGGATACACTGATTCGGCGTCCACGTCGTAGGTCTCGACGACGTTATCCTTCGTCGCCTGCGAGAAGGTGTCGACGAGGGTGGCGTCGCGGCAGGCCGCCGGATAGACCCGTCGACGCCGCTGCAGGGCCTGCCGTTCGTAGTACTCGGGATACCGGACGTGTCGCAGGTCGTGCGGATTGAACACTGTCGGACAGTCCGCCCCGAGGTGGACCGGTACGTGACGTGCGCGACATCGACCTGCAACTCCTCGAACAGGGCCGGAGCCTCCCGGTGGACCCTCGTCCGGTCGAACGTGGCGACCTGCATCCGCTCGCGCGCCACCGGTTCGAGCCAGTCGGTGTGTTCGTCGTCGGTGAGCACCACGTACTCGACGGGCGGGAGCGACTCGTCATCGAGCGTCGCCAGTACACTCGTCAGTCTGGTGACATACTGGCCGAGGCCGCTGGTGATTGCAACCGAGTTCAGCGGGGCGTAGATGCCGAAGCGCAGTGACACACCTCGATGTCCAGCCGACGGGATAAAAAATCAGTCGTCGTCGGCGGGCGCGGGCGATGGTCCGGTCGCGGTCGGTTCGCGGACGACCTGCTTGTCCTCCTGGCCGACGCGGGTGCCCTTCACTGTGTAGGCCACCTCGTACTCGTCGACGCCCGCGAAGTCCTCGATGACGATGCGGTCGGTCGAGCGCTCGGTCACCTGTGGCTGGACCGGTTCGTCCGCGTACGGCGTCGTCTGGACCACGAGCGGTTCGTCGTCGCTCGTGACCCAGCCGAAGTGGTCGGGCAACTCGATGACGGCCCGCCCGTCCTCGACGTTGGCGACGCCGGACGCCTCCGTCCGGGGTTCGGCGGCCTCCGAGGCCGTGTAGACGACCTCCTTCTCGCCGTCGTCGGTCTCGACGGGTTCCACGAAGTTCTTGTTCCCCTCGACGTCGAAGTCGCCAGTCACGACGACGTCTCCGAACTCGTTCACCCGCATCTGGGTGATGAAACTTCCGTAGAGTCCGACAGTCGAAATGGCAAACACGTCGTTGCCCGTATTGTTGTCCTCGAACGTGTTGAGGAACATTCCGGACTCGTTGAACGCGTACGAGCCATCGGTTTCGAAGAAACTCTCGCTGACGACCTCCCCCTGGAACCTCGCCTCGTTATCGTTCTGAGACGTGACTAAGTTGCTCGTGGCATCCCCGACGACGAACGAACCGTCGTTGTTCGCCGTGGCGTTTCGACCCATCGCGGTGCTGTAGGCCCCGCTGGCCGTGTTGTTCCGCCCGCCCGGAACCGTCGCGTACTCGGCGTTTGCGGTCCCGTCGTCGCTGCCGGCCTGGTTGTTGCTGCCGCCGCCGATGGTGCCGTAGGCGTCGTACACCGCGTTCTGGGTGTTGTCATTGGGCGGGTTCAGCGGTGCGCCACCGGCGATGGTCCCGTAGTCACCGGTGACAAGGTTGTTGTTTCCTCCGGCGACAGTCGCGTATTCCGCATCTGCGATGTTCACTGCCCCGCCGCCGACCGTCGACCCGTTCGTCCTCGACTCGTTGCCGCTGCCGCCGCCGACCACGGTGTTGCCGGCGGTTGTCTTGTTTCCCGTGCCGCCACCGATCGTTCCACTGCCGTTTGTTGCCTCGTTATCCTCGCCGCCACTGATAGTAGTGTTGACGCCGCTGGCTGTGTTGTTCTTGCCGCCAGCGACTGTGGCGTTGAGGTTGCTGGCCTCGTTGCTCTCGCCGCCAGCGACTGTCGCGGCCCCGCCGCTCACGGTGTTCGTGCCGGTACTGCCTGCGTTCGACCACTCCGCCGGCCCTGCGAAATCGACCTGACCGCCCGACGTCGTCATGTAGCGGCCGGCGTCGACGGTGCCGCTTGAGTCGAGGCTGGCGGCCGAGCTGAAGTCGACGACGCTTCCGGCCGAATTGAGGTCGTCGGCCAACCTGAAGTCGTCGGGGACGCCGTTCGAGTTCAGACCGTCAGCGTCTGTCCAGGCAACGGTGAGAGTGTCGCCGTCGGTGATACTGCTCGGGTTGATGCCCTCGCCACCCGAGAGGCCGTTGATGCCGCCACCGCCACCGCCTGAGGCGTTGAGTGTCCCGTTGCTGTCGATACTGAGGTTGTTACCGGCGATGTCGGTGAGCGTCTGCCCGCCCGCCACCGACCCGCTGAGCTGGTCGACCGCTCCGCCGCTCCCGAGGTCCGTCGCGTCACCCCAGGCGACGGTGAGGGTGTCGCCGTCACCGATTGTGTCGGGGTTGATGCCGTCGCCACCCGAGAGACCCTGAATGCCACCGCTGCCGCCCGAGGCGTTGAGT
The DNA here is from genome assembly GCA_028275145.1 of Halovenus sp. Lineage (GTDB taxonomy): Archaea > Halobacteriota > Halobacteria > Halobacteriales > Haloarculaceae > Halovenus. The sequence continues at coordinate 2,465 of JAQCNG010000300.1, forward strand.
TGGCCGTTGCTGTCGATGTTCAGGTTGGTGCCGGCGATATTGGTGAGCGTCTGTCCCCCGGCCACCGACCCGCTCAACTGGGAGACAGTTCCTGCCGAGTCGAGGTCGGTGGCCCCGCTGAAGTCGTTGATGTCGCCGTTCGAGTCGAGGCTGGTCGCGTCGCCCCAGGCGGCGGTGAGGGTGTCGCCGTCACCGATTGTGTCGGGGTTGATACCGTCGCCACCCGAGAGACCCTGAATACCGCCACCGCCACTGCCGCTGAGATCGAACGTCTGTGTCCACGTGTTCCCGTCGGCGAGATAGACGAGGCCGGTCGCCGTGTCGAGGTACTTCGCACCGTCTGTGGGGTCGTAGTCGTTGGTCCCCTCCGTCGGTCCGCCCTCGTCGCGCAGTTCGATGTCCACCTCGAGCGCTTCGAAGTTCGCGTTCAGTGGTTGATGCCAGTTCTCGTCGCCCTCGGTCGGAACGTTGTATTCGTGGTTCGGTGTCTCGCTCATGGGTTGCTCCCGGTCGGGGTGGCCCGAGCGGTGATGCCGGCGGGAGCGGCCGTCCCCACTGGCACCACAGCAGAGCGTCTCCCGACCTGTGAGGCATACATCTGATGCTAAGGTAATCAATCTTATGTCTACTATCAGAATGGTTCGCGGACTGGCAGTCCAGAGTTCAGCCCGGCCGCCAGCGGCCGCCGATTTCGTCGCGCGGGTAGTCCTGGTAGGTGCCGTTCAGGAAACTCGTGACGCGGCCGTCCTCCTCGCTGAGCGTCACGGCCCAGAGCACCTCCTCGCGGGTCGAGGCCTCCAGCGCGCTCATGTGTTTGGTCCCCATCCAGTCGCTGTACTCGAAGTCGTTGGACCCGTTCTCGGTCGTACGGCCCGGACTGCGGACGCGGACCATCTGCTTCTGGATGGTGCCGTCGGCGGCGACGATGACTGCCCCGTCGCAGTTGAACGCCACGTCACGGGCCGCGCTGATGAACTCCTCGACCGAGTCCGAGACGATGCGCGAACGGTCGACCGGCCACCTGTTTGCCCCCAGCGGGTCTGTGTACGACCCGAGGTCGACGTCCGCGACGACCAGAAAGTAGAGACTCGGCCCCGCGACGTACTGCTCGTCCCACTCGGTAAACTCCAGACTCAGCGTCTCGGCGGTGTACCTGAGCAGATCCATCAGTTCCTGGCTGGTTTCGTATCGGGCTCGTGATGGGTCTGGGTCTAACATCGGTCTGTTGGAATCGTACATTTATCTACGTTTGCACCAGTTTGAACCTGTCGG
>JAQCNG010000310.1 GCA_028275145.1 Halovenus sp.
CCCGTTCCGTCACCGTGTTTGATGATTCCTACCACCGATGCGCAGCTGTTAGTTTCGCTTAGAGAATGGTTAGCAAAGTAACCGACCTGCATTCGAATAGATGTTCGACCGACTCCAGTCTCCGGAGGACAAATAATGAACACAGACAACACAGACTCAGTCGGATGGCGAGCCCGACTCGGCGGGGGGTTCAGACTGCCGCGTGCCGAACTCGACGGGTCGCTCTCCCGAGAGGAGGTGTTCAAGGCACTGAGCAACGAGCGCCGCAGGTGTGCGCTGTACTACCTCCAGCAACAGGACGGCGAGGCAACACTCGGTGAGGTCGTCGACTACGTCGCGGCCTGGCAGTACGACCAGCCGGTCTCACAGGTCGACCCCCAGGACCGGATGTGTGTCTACTCCGCGTTGCACCAGGCACACCTCCCGAAACTCGACGAGGCCGGGTTCGTCGACTACGACAGACAGGAAAACGAGATTCGCACGTGCGCGGAGGCCGAGTACGCACAGCTCTATCTCGAGTACGACCCCGGAAACGACATCCCCTGGAGCGCGTTCTACCTCGGACTGGTCGCCATTGGGGCCCTGCTGGCGGGGCTGAACACGCTCGGGATCTCCCCGTTCGACTCGGTCGGTGGGAGTGTTCTGCTGGTGATGATACTGTTGCTGTTCGGGGTCTCCGCGCTCGGGCACGTGGTCCACGACTGGCGAAACAGACTCGCGGCGGCCGAACTGTTCGAGGTGGACAGATGAAACGGCGCAGACTCCTCCTCGGGATGTGCACGGCGGCCGCCGGCGGGAGTGCCCTCCTCGGCAGCGGGTCGTTCTCCGACGTCGCCTCGCAACGAACGGTCGAGGTGGAGGTGGTCGGGGACGAGAACGCCTATCTGACGCTGCAGTACTCGGACACCAGCTTCGAGTGTTCAGAGGAGGTCACGGTGGTCACCATCACGAACCACACGCTGGAGGAGATCGACAACATCGTCGTCGATGTCTCCGTCACCGGCACCGAGATTACACTCAGCAACCCCAGTGTGTCGACGGAACCGCTCGGTATCGGGGATTCAGCAACAGTCACAGCGGATGCCCAGGCAGACTCCGGAACCCAGACCACAGAGGCCGTGACCTTCGATGTCGAGACAACCGGTCTGGAGTCGTCTATCGAGGCCATCGACCGCTCCGTGGACATCACCGCCGACTGCCCGTGAACAACCGACGCCGCCGGACTCAGTTTCCGGCCACTCGACCGGTCGTCGCGCCGCTCTCCCCGGCGACATCGAGGTGAACAGCGCCGTTCTCTGTGACAGTCACTGTCCCGTCCGGACACTCGAAGGAGAGCGTCCACGGACCCGTGTCACTGTTTGCCAGCAATCTGAGGGCATCCGTCTCGATGTGGTCGTGAATTGCGTAGCCGAGCTCTGTCGGCTCGACGTCCCGCTGATCGGCGATCTCTTCTACAATCCGGACAGTAATACTTTCATACATTATTCGCCCTCGTACATATATGTTATCATGAGAAAGCGAATAATAACCTTACGATTGTTCACCGAGGGCAGGCAGTTCGGACCAGTCAGAAGACATAATGGCTCAGAGATGGTTCTTAGGTACCGTGTTTATACCGCAGACGCTCGGCGCGGCTGTGGAGTCTGGACTGTTCGGGTGGCTCACACAACCGGGCGGGTCGCAGTCAGTCCCGGTCGCTCTCCAGGTCGGCAGCGTGGTCCTGCTGGACGAGCGCGAGTCGGAGGTACGGCTCCAGGGTGGCGGTGAGCTCTGTGCTCTCTACGGCCTGCTGTTCTCTGTCGTAGCTGACGAACCCGGCCTCGTCGAGTTTCGGCAGTATCGCGTGGGTCAGTTCGGTGGCGATGTTGTCGCGAAAGTAGTCGTCGACGGACTCGTCGCGCTGTGATACGGCGTAATCGACGAGTGTACTCAGTGAGACGGTCCCGGTCGATTGCAGAAGGTACGTCAGGACGTACCGCCGACCGGGGTGTGAGAGTATCTCGAAGGTCGCATCGGCCGAGAACTGCTCCGCGGCGAAGCTTGACGGAACTGTCCCCTCGACGAGGGTTTCCGCTGCGCTGTGCTTGCGGTCGTCCGCCTGACGGAATCTGCCAACTGGCTCGGTTGGAGCACTCTCCGGACCCGATTGCTGTTCAGTCATTTACTGTCAACTCTGTCTTGTGCCACAGTTACTGTTGTAATTGAACACCTAACTGGACGCTGCACACTGGTGCAACGCATCGGAGATGGGCTATCCGGCGGCCAGTGGCACCTCCATCTCGGCGAGGTAGAGCCCGATGGCGAGCAACACGCCCGTGCTGAGGACTGCCCACACCGGTGTCGGTACGGCGGCGACCGGGCCGGGTCCCAGAACTCCGATTGTCAGGACAGCGATGACGGGCAGCGTCGCGTAGAGCAGAGCCTGTGACCGCTCCTCGTTCTCCTCGGCCTCCGGAAGATAGGAGAGAAGCTTCGAGCCGTTTCTGAGTTCGACTGTTCCCCTGTCCTGGTCGTAGTCGACAACGTCGAGGTCGTCCATCTTCGGCAGGTGGCACTGGTAGAGCCCGATGTACACCCGCTTGCGCTGTGTCGACGAGAGCTCGGACCTGTCGATGCCGTTTTCCTTTGCTGCGACGTGCTCTGCGAGTTCGCTCAGCGTCGCGGTGTTGTCCTCCGTGCCGACGAGATACACCAACACGTCGCGCCGCCGCTGGTTCCGGAGAACGTCGAAGACGTCGTCGAGCGAGAGTTCGTCGTCGTCCAGTTGTTCCTCCCGAAGCAACTCGTCTATCTCCTCCTGGGTAATAGTTCCCGTGTCGTCTGGTTGTTCCGGCGCCCCACTAGGCGCACTCCCTTTTGATGCTGTCATTATCTTCCCCGTTCGAGGAAGTATAGTGTGATAGTATATAAATATAACTCATACAATAAATTAGTAGATTCTAATATAATAAGATTACGTCAATCTCGACGAGCAACCTCCATTCGAGACAGCGTCAGCCAGGGCTCCGAGAACACGCAGACGGGACCGGGACAACGGGACGAATAGTCCTGTTAATTGAGTCGTAGCCGGATGTGAGCGTGCGTAAGTGTACGCACGAGTGAACGTTTTCCGGGTCCGCGCGATGCAGAATATAAAGACATTCATACAGTCATAATATCCCCCATACAATAATATAGTTTACATAATTTGTAGAATTATTTCTCTCGTATCAATAGAATTGTACGCTTACTCGCCAGACGTACAGCGATTGACACACAAAGTCCGGAAGAACTAACACCTGTGCTGAACTAACAGTAGTGTGTCAGTACCGGCGGTCAGGAGGCGTTACGTACCGCCATACTGTCGCGCGCGAGCGCGGCCCCAGTGGAGGAGACTCACGACCAGCACACCGAGTGGGACGAGCAGGCCGGCGATCATCAGTTCCTCTGGGGCGATACCGGCCAGCGGGGGCAGGTAGATGCTGAGGCCGATGACAGCGAGTGTAAAATAGACACGCGGCCACAGGTTGTCCCGCGGTCGCCGCTGGACGTGGTGTAACACCTCCCCCGCCTGGTCCTGGAGCGAAACCTCACCGGTCTCGTCGTCGTACGCCACGATTCCCTCCTCTGCCAGCCGGGGGATATGCGTCTGGTACAGCGAGACGTACGCGCGCTTTCGCGCCTGCTTGTCGACCTGGTCGGGGGTCGTGTTGCTCTCGTCTGCGGCTAGTTCGGTCGCGATGTCGGTCAGCTGTGCCGGGTCCTGCTCGTCGTGGAGATAGTTGAGAACGAACCGCCGACGGCGGTTGCTCATTATATCGAAGATCACATCGTCCGAAAGGACATCCCGACTAGACTCCTGTGTGCGTTCGCTCATAGATAGGGTCGTCAGTCGAATACCCCGATTTCACACGGCTCTAAGTTTGTTATACCCTACCTACACGAGATAGCCGGTGTGAGTGACACACTGCCCCACACCATACTACCGGTGCAGTTGTCGTTGTGACTTCTTAACTGGGCCTCCTCGAACCGGTAACCTGGGCATATCCCGCCGTCGAAGGCGCTCAACCGTCACCAGGGTCCACGGTCACGGGTGTGCCAGTCGCCAGCAACCGTCGCGCGACGGCCACGAGTCCGTTGTCGAACCCGCGGCCGAACACCGCCTGTTCGCGCTCCTCGTCGTTGCCCGCCCCCTCCTGGACCGTCCCCACGAGTACCCTGTCCCTGTCGACCAGAAGTAATCGAGTTACGCTCGTGCCGTCACCGGAGTCGAGTCCCTGTAGCCACGCCAGTTCCGAGACGAACACCTCGGCGTCCGGGAGTGTGTCCTGCAGTCGGGAGCGGACCCCCTCGTCTGTGGTTCCGACGACGATGGCCACCCCGCGCTGGTGGGCCGCCGCCAGACGGCCGAGGAGTGGTTCGGTGACCAGCGACCGGTCTCCGAAAACGAGTACCACCTCCCGGTCGGCCTCGTCGAGCAGTTCCCGACTCCGGTTCGTAATCGCGGTCGTCCCCGAGAGCCCCCACACCTCGTGGGTGTCGTCTGTCTCCGTGTCGCGCGTCTCCCGGTCGAGCGACGCGAGCGCGTCCCGCAGCGAGTCGGTCCGCTCCTCGTACTCGCTCCGGAGCGTGTTCGCGGCCTCGTCGATTGTGACCGCCCGGAACCGCTGGGGACTGGAGTGCTGGATCTCGACCAGTCCCTTCGACTCCAGTGTCCGCACCGCGTCGTACACCCGGGTCCGGGGCACCTCCGAGATTTCGCTGACCCGCTTTGCGGTCCCCTCCGGGAGGCGCGTCAGCGCCACAAATGCCTTTGCCTCGTACTGCTTGAGGCCGAGTTCCTCGAGTAACGTTATCGCTCTATCGTGATGTGATATGTCTGTCATGGGTCCCAAAGCCATGCTACCGGTCGAACAGTAGCCTACTTATTGTACATACCCGATATCCAAACATCTTCCGCTCGGGGTTACCGTCCTGCACAGGAATCAGGTCGACGGTCGAAGATGAGTTACTCGGACAATCACAACAAAATTATATACCAGCAATTCGAACGTGTGTCTGGCACACAGTCTCAGCATGGGTCCCAACCAAACTGTCACTGTGTGCTAGACCCCTGCACGGGGTCTGCTTGAGTAGAGCCGACCGCTCCAGAGCAACGGCCACACTGTCGCGGGTTGCGAGAGGCTGCCGGTCGCTGTCTCGACCAGACGGTCAGCTCCCGGCATCCGCAACGAGAAACCGGTATCGGGCTGTCGGTGGTCGTGAGTGCCCCGGTCAGTCCCCGCTCGACTGGGTCGCGGCGCAGTTGTTCGGCCCGAGTTCGAGCGTGAACGCCGCCTCGTCGTCGGGGTCCTGCCGGCCGAGATTGGTCGCCACGATGACCCCGTCGTTTGATGGGCGTGGCGGCATATCCGCCAGAACAGTCTCGACGAACTGGTCCCGTGACAGCGAGAGAATCCCGAGGTCGCCGACCTCGCCGAGTCGCGCCGTGTAGGTGCCGTCGGCGGCGCGGGTGGTGGTTTCGCTGTGGTGACCCGGACAGACGAGTGTCGCGTCGGGCCGGGCGAGCAACGCCTCCAGTGACGCGTGGAGTTGCCTGGCGGCGGCGGAGACACCCTCGTCGTCGGCCTCGAGGTCGGGCCGTCCAACACTGTCGATAAACAGCGTATCGCCGGTCAACAGCAGGTTCGAACCGACCGACAGGGCGGTCATGCCCGAGGTGTGACCGGGCGCGTGGACAGCCTCGACCGGCACAGTGCCGACCTGGAGGCTGTCGCCGTCCCGCACGAGCCTCAACTCGTCGGCGTCGACCAGGCCACGCTCTGTTGCCGGCGCGGGTATCACTCCCTCGACACCCCGTCCGGCGAGACGACGCAGGCCGGAGACGTGGTCGGCGTGAACGTGCGTGTCGATAGCGTAGGTCAGCGTCGCGCCCCGCTCGCTCGCGTCTGCGTGATACCGCTCGGTGAACGCACGCAACGGGTCGACGACGGCGGCCTCCTCACCGTCGACGACGAGATAGCCGAGACAGCCACTCGACGGGCGCTGGTACTGCCAGACCCGTCCCGGCCCCTCGTAGCCGGTCACCTCGACGGCGTCGTACACCCGTGCCCACCCCTCCATCCCGTCGGCCAGATGCTCCACGTTGTAGCCTCTCTCTGCCAGCACGCCGGCGACGTACTCGCTCGACTGCCCAATCGCACAGACCGCAGTGATGGTGCGGTCGGTCGGAAGCCCCTCGAGTGTCCCCTCCTCGATGTCCTCGCCCTGGAACGCGGTGAACGGGATGTTGTGCGCGGTGACCGACTCCCCGCCGATGTGCCAGCGCTCGTACTTGTCCACGGGCCGTGTATCCAGCAGCGTCACCGTCTCGCCGTCGTCGATACGCTGTCGCAACTCCGGCGCCTCGACGGACTCGACCGGTTCTGGTGGTGGAGGAAACTCCATACGTACCGTTGGGGGCACAAACACTTAGCCCTGTCACTGTCGATGCCGGACCCTGGCGGGTCGGCCCCCACGAGCGCCGGAGCAGTCGCTAGGTGTGCTGGTGGGCCGGCAAGAACTGTGTGTCAGTCTGCGGCGGCGGAGACAACCTCGGCCTCTTCCTGCTCGGACATCTCCGATGTGATGCCCTTTGCGAGTGCGAAAACAGCGTCCTTGTGATCGGTTTTCGACTTGTGAATCGAGGTCGGTTGTACTCCGAGGTCTGTGTACCGGTCGTGGTCGACCGTGTCTCCGGTCTGTTCCTCGTAGTGATTCTGCACCTGTGCAAGCAGGCCGTGAAGATGGATGAGTTCCTGCTTTTTCATGGTCATCCGTTTGTACTGCCCCGAGGGTTATAACACTACTCTGAGAGTCGTTAACACACTACTCTCAGTTCCGGGTGAATCGGGGCGTAGACAACCGCTGTGGGTGATATTCACACATCGCGACGGCAGGAACCCCGCGCCGACACATCGTTTTCTCTCCTGATACGTCGGGACGAGCGAACGTACGACAGACGGGTCGGTTCTGTCCTGCTGTTACGAGAGGCGGCTGTGAGCTGCCTCGGGGTCAGGTGGTTCGACAGTACCGTAGCAACCCGGCTTGCCGGCGGTTGCATCGACGGGACCGACCGCTGGTACCGGGAGGCCACGCTCGGCGGTCTCCGGCGAGCAACAGACGGACTGCTGTGGTGACCACCGGGCCCGTTCCGGCGCGTCACCGGAGAGCGACTACGCCAGCGCGCTGCCGGCGCGGATGATACGCTTCTCGCCGAAGGCGGGGCCGACCAGCTGCAGGCCGACGGGGAGCCCGTCGGCTTCGCCGACGGGAACCGAGATTGCGGGCAGATTTGCCAGGTTGACCGGTGTGGTGTTGGCGTCTGCGAGGTACATCCGCAGCGGGTCGTCCAGGCTCTCGCCGAGTTCGAACGGTGTCACCGGCATGGTGGGCGAGGCCAGCACGTCCACCGCCTCGAAGGCGGTGTCGAAGTCCTGCTGGACCCAGGCGCGGGCGTCCTGTGCCTTCCGGTAGTACTTGTCCTGATAGCCCGCCGAGAGGGCGTAGGTGCCGAGCAGAATCCGCCGTTTGACCTCCTCGCCGAAGCCGTCCTCCCGTGAGCGGGCAAAGGAGTCGTTCCAGTCACCCTCGTAGCCGCCGGGACTGCCGTACCGGACGCCGTCGTAGCGGGCCAGATTCGAGGAGGCCTCGCCCATCGCGATGACGTAGTAGGCCTCGACGGCGTGTTCGACGCTGGGCAGACTCACCTCCCGGGAACTCGCGCCGGCGGCCTCCAGGTCGTCGATTGCCGCCCAGAACTGCTCGCGGACGCCCGGCTGTGCCCCCTCGACCAGCTCCGTTGGCACACCGACAGAGAGCCCCTCGACGTCGCCGTCGGCGGCGGCCGCGAACTCGTAGTCGGTGCCGTGGTCGGTGGCGTCCCGCGTGGTCGCGTCGCGGTCGTCCGGCCCGGCGACGACCTCCAGCAGTTCGGCGGCCTCCTCGACCGTCGGGGCGATGGGGCCGACCTGCTCTAAACTGTTCGCGTAGGCGACCAGCCCGTACCGGGAGACCAGCCCGTACGTCGGTTTGATGCCCACGACACCGCAGAACGCGGCGGGACACCGGACAGAGCCGCCGGTGTCGGTCCCCAGCGCGAGGTCGGCGTCACCGGCCGCCACCACCGCCGCCGACCCGCCCGAGGAGCCACCGGGCACGTGCCCCGGCGCGGCGGGGTTCTCGACCGGACCGAACGCCGACGTCTCCGTCGTCGTGCCCATGCCGAACTCGTCCATGTTTGTCTTGCCGGTGATTGTCGCGCCCGCCTGCTTCAGGCGCTCGACCACCGTCGCGTCGTACGGCGGAACGTACTCCGCGAGCATGTCGGACCCGCAGGTGGTCCGGACACCCTCTGTGGAGAGGTTGTCCTTGACCGCGACCGTCCGGCCGGCGAGTGGCCCGTCGTCTCCGCCCTGTATCTCCTGTTCGGTGATGTAGCCGTTGTGTGACATCGTCTCAGGATACCCGCGGCCCCTTGAACTGGCCGTCCTCGGTTTCGGGAGCGTTGCGCAGCGTCTCCGCCCGGTCGAGGCTCTCTCTCACCTCGTCGGGGCGCATCACGTTGGTCAGCTCGGGGTCGCGCTCCACCTCGGGCACCTCGTCGAGTGTCTCGAAGTACTCCAGGATGTCGGC
>JAQCNG010000317.1 GCA_028275145.1 Halovenus sp.
GGTTCCTGAACAACGTCACCCTGTCTGGCGACGCGGAGGAGGTCGTCGACGAGACGAGCCATCCGGTCTGTTGTCTCGTCGATGTTCTCTATGTAGGTCTGTTCGCCGGTATCGTCGTAGAGCGTGAGATACTGGTCGATCGCGTTCAGGGGGTTTTTCAGGTCGTGTGCGAGGATGTCGGTGAACTCCTTGAGACGGTCGTTTTTTCGTTCGAGCATCTGCTGGTACTCCATCGTGGTGGTGGTGTCCTCACAGACCACCACGACACCTTCGCGGTGGCCATCCGCGAGCGGGGAGAGCGTCAGTGACCCCCAGAACACCGACTCGTCGGCACACTCCTGCCAGCCCTCCACCTCGACCGTGCCGTCTCTCGCGTCTGCCAGAACCGCCGAGATATCCTCGACGGTCTGCTCCCCGTGGTCGTCCGCGAACAGGGTCCGCAGGTGCTCGTCGAGCATCGTCGTCCCGTCGTAGCCGTAGAGGTCCTCGGCGGGAGCAGGCCAGGTCGTAATCCGGCCATCGACGCTCAACATGAAAACCGCGTGGGAACTGAGACTCTGGATCAAACTGACCGCATCGTCTCCGGAGTCGTCAGAACCACCCGGTGGCTTGTCCGACCGAACTGGGTTTGCCATCGTCGAAAATTGAATCCGTGGATTCCTACCGACCCTGCTTGACTAGCAAGGGTATTTTTCGGTTGGCTGTAGTGAATGACGGTGGGTACGCCCCATCGGTTCACGAGCGCGACTGTGGACAGTCGAGCGCCGGAGCAATCGCCCGCGGAAGCCTCGACTGTGGCCGCCGGCATCGGCGGTTCGTACAGCACGAGACGGTCCACCTCGACACGGTCGGCCGCCCCCATCGCTAGCAGGCCACCAAAGGAACTGCCGACCAGCGTCACCGGGCCGTCGGGGGCCGCTGCCGCCGCCAGCGCTGTCACGTCCTCGAGTTCCCGCTCGAAGGACCACGGGGTCGTGTCACCGCTCTCACCGCGTTGCGTCTGTCCGGCACCACGAACCCCGCCCCACCCGCGTTCTCGAGAAGGCGCCGCCACACGCGATGGGTGACCCCGGTTCCGTGCAGGCAGATTGCCGGCGACGTCTCGCCACACAGGTCGCCCGCGTCCGGCCGGGGTCGCTCGTAGGCGATTGCTGTCCCGTCTGCCGACGTGACCCGATGCATGCTGACACATACACGGACGTCCCACCTGAACCTATCGCAGACGACTCGCCGGACGAGCAAAGAGCCGTTATCCGCGCTCGCAGACAGTCGGTATCGGTTCAAGCCAGACAGAGGGCGTCGACGAGCACCCCTCCGGAGCGACAGATGCCAGCGAGCCCCGTCTGATGTCGTCGGATGGCAACAGGGTTTCCCTGTTCTCTCTGGAAAAATGGACTTCTGGGTCCTCACGCGCCCGAAAAGCACCAGACGTGTGAGCAGAGAACACTTAATACCGAGAAATACTCCGCCGAATATCGGTGTCTCACGGCGTGTGACGCGTGTCGTCAGACCGATTGCAAAGATTTTAAGTACGATTCTAGCAAACCCTTTGCTTACCGAATGCCCACGGATTTTTCCGCAGGCTAACTCCCCCGGTGGATTCCCCAGTATGAGCAACACCAACACCAGAACGCGAGCAAACGAGTCGGAACAGGAACAGGACGACACGAAGCTGAGCTGTCCGGAGTGCAGTGGTCGACTCGTCGTCGACGACGAACACGGCGAGACAATCTGTGAGGACTGTGGTCTGGTCGTCGAGGAGGACTCGGTCGACCGCGGGCCGGAGTGGCGGGCGTTCGACGCAAAGGAAAAAGACGAGAAGTCCCGTGTCGGCGCACCGACGACGAACATGATGCACGACAAGGGGCTGTCGACGAACATCGACTGGCGCGACAAGGACGCCTACGGGAACGCGCTCGGTGCGAAACAGCGCAAGAAGATGCAGCGCCTGCGCAAGTGGAACGAGCGGTTCCGCACACGCGACTCGAAAGAGCGCAACCTCAAGCAGGCGCTCGGTGAGATCGACCGGATGGCCTCGGCGCTCGGTCTGCCCGAGAACGTCCGGGAGACCGCGAGTGTCATCTACCGGCGCGCGCTGGACGAGAACCTTCTGCCCGGTCGCTCCATCGAGGGGGTCTCGACGGCCGCGGTGTACGCCTCCGCCCGACAGGCCGGTGTGCCGCGGTCACTCGACGAGATTACCGAGGTTTCACGCGTCGAGAAGAGCGAAATCGCACGGACCTACCGGTACGTGGTCCGGGAACTCGGACTGGAGGTCAAACCCGCCGACCCCGAGAGCTACGTTCCGCGGTTTGCCTCCTCGCTCGAACTCTCCGAGGAGGCCGAACGGCGGGCCCGGGAACTCCTCCAGAACGCAAAGGAACAGGGTGTCCACTCCGGCAAGTCGCCGGTCGGACTGGCCGCCGCCGCGGTGTACGCCGCCGCACTGCTGACGAACGAGAAGACCACACAGGCCGCGGTCAGCGAGGTTGCCGACATCTCCGAGGTCACCATCCGTAACCGCTACCACGAACTGCTCGAGGCCGAACAGGATATCCCCGTCGCCTGATACCGATTCGTTCGAGCCACTCCGGCATCAACCACGACTGCGTGCGCCGGTGAACCACCTCGGCGGGCACAACTGCTTCGAGACGCTTCGTCTCTCGTCACTGCGGGATTGGAGCTCTCGCTTGCAGTCGGACGCCGTCGAAACCTGTGTCTTCGTCTCGTCGTCCGGTTTCGGGAGAGACTCCCTCAACGGCATTTTGATATGCAGCGTGACTTGCCTCGCCTTCGGCTCTTGGATGTAATTGCTCGCGCTGGTGGTCAACACTGATACGATTGTGCGTGACTCTTTACCGCTGTGCCGTCACAGATGTCCTCTTTCACGGGCTGTTCCTCACGGATTTTCCGGCGGTGCCGAAAATACTCACGCACGACCGTATGAGTCGGGACCTGTTCTGTCGACGCAGACGGCCGTTCCCCCTGTTGCCGGTGCGCTCAGGTCACGTGTGACTCTCTCCGCGCGGTGAACGGAGAGCGGAAAGTGTTCTCGTTGTCACGAGAGGTCGAAGGGATTTCGAACGACCCCGCACGACGAGAAACAACTGTTTTGTTGGTCGCCCACCGATAGATAGCATGAACACGGAACCGCAGTACACCGCAGTGCTCGCAGAACCGTACGAGTACAACGGCGACTCGACCACCGAACTGCCAGTCGTCGACTACGAGTTCGTCGGAAGTATGTACCTGTTCGAGCTGGCGGACGGAACGTCCAGGTCGCTCGGGACCGGCGTAGTCGAGGATGTCTCGCCGACCGAGGAGTGAATAAGAGGACACGAGCCGGCACACACAGAACAGCGCGGTGCTCACCCTGTCGCGGTTCTGGGACGTATCGAGCCAGTCAACTCGTGTGCTCAGTGCGTGACAACCTCGTGTTCAACGTTCACGGGAAAATCGACGGAGTTGAGAATAAAACAGTTTCTGCGCGTCATCCGCAGGATGGACTCGGTTTTTCGGGTCGGCGAGTCGACGTGGAACTCGACGTCGAGATCGAACGAGTCGACAACAGTACTGCCGTCGTCCGGACGGAGCCGCAGGGTTCCATCGGCGACGACCTTCTCGTAGGCCTGATCAGAGTTGTCCGCGACGACTTTCAGCGTGGCGACAAAACAGTTCGTCAGTGTAACTGCGTAGTAGTTCTCCGGGGCGGGACCGTCGAACTCGCCGCCGAACTCCGGCGTGATTCCGACCTCAAACTCGCCACGGGAGCCTGTGGCCCAGGAGTCGCCCTCGTCTGTCGATTCAGCCCGAGCGTGGTAATCTTCTGAGTACTCAGCCATACGTATCTTAGTGACTCCAGCCACATATACCCAGCCAAGATTGTGAGGAGGTTGTTTCGTACTCGTTCGTGTCACCGCATTATGCTATCGAAACAATCTCAATTTTGGTTTGAACAGTACGTTCAGTACGGTCCGTTTTTCTGACCGGCAACACTGACCGGTGTCACGCCAGGGAGACTCACCGCGTGTCCGGTTCGACGTGTTTGCGCTCCTGGTCGGGGTGGTTCGAGACGAACACCGCGGTGTGGTCCGCAACGTCGTCGGTGATCCAGGTGTTCGCGCCGATGCTGACGTGGTCGCCGACGGTAATCGGGCCGAGAATCTTGCTGCCGGCTCCGATGACGACGTTGTCGCCGATGTCGGGGTGGCGCTTGTAGTCCTTTCTGAGGGCGTGCTCGTCGTTCTCGTCCTCCTCGAAGTGCAGCGCCCCGAGCGTGACGTCCTGGTAGATACGAACCCAGTCGCCGACAGTCGCTGTCTCGCCGACGACGACACCGGTGCCGTGGTCGATAAAGAGGTACTCGCCAACTGTCGCGCCGGGATGGATGTCGATGCCGGTGAGGCTCTTTGCGGCCTCGGTCAACTCCCGTGCGTACACCGCACCGCCCGTCTCGTAGAGTCGGTGTGCGACGCGTTGAACCATGATGGCCTGAAACCCGGGGTAGGCACGGATGACCTCGGTGTAGCTTTTCGCGGCCGGGTCACCCTTGTACGCCGCCTCGACATCGGTCCGCAGGCGCTCGCGGACCCTCGGGAGCGCATCGAGCACCGGTGTCACGACGTCCGAGAGACAGTCCGGCGAGTATGGCTGGATACCCCGGCAGAAGAGCGTTCCGAGCTGCTCCATGCGCTCGCGAACCTGTTGCTCGTCTCCGACCAGTTCGCCGGCGTTCCAGCACCGTGGAAACAACAACTTCCGGAGCACCACCATCTCCTCGTTTGGGGCGTGTCGCTCCGGGAACCGGGCCGGCCGGGTCGGGAACGGCTCCCTGTCTGCCGCGTATGACGCGACGAGGTCCCCGTGTGCGTCCCCGTCGTACGAGTAGTCCATACCCGGTGTTGTCGCTGCCCCGATAAAGGTGATGCGACAGCACCCCTCCGGTCAGGACGACTCCACCGAGAGAGCGTGATAGCCCGGCGTCTCCGCGACCAGGTCCGGGGCCTGTGTCTCCAGACGGTCGACGAGGCGCTCGACGGCCGGTTTCCCGCGTCGCGGGTCGGCGACCCCCAGGTGGACGGTCTGTGTGCCGAGGGCCACGAACCCGAGTCCCAGCGCGGCGGCAGTCTGCCGGAGCCCGAGTCCGACGTCCGCCTCGCCCGCCCCGACAGCACGCGCCGCCGACGCCAGCCCCGGGAGGTCGCGGTGGTAGCCCGGGATATCAGCCGCCGGGATGTCCGCCGCCTCGAGAGTGCTGTCGAGTGCCCTGCGGACGGAGATGTCGGTCCCGAGATTGGCGAAACGGCCCCCGGTCTCGGCCAGGTTCTCGACACCGTCGACTCCGTCGGGGTTCCCCGCGGGGACGACCAGCCCCCACTCGCGGTTCCAGCGAGCGAGGTCCTCGCCGGGTGTATCCGACTCCCGCTCCGCGTCGTCCGACCGGGCAGTTACGAGCAGGTCCGGCACGCCGTCCTCGAGCCAGCGCGCCGCGTCAGTCTCGTCAAACCGAAGGTAGCGCGGCGTCGGCAGGCCGT
>JAQCNG010000319.1 GCA_028275145.1 Halovenus sp.
GTTCCGGTAGTCCGGGCCGAAGTACTCCTGGACCCGCCTGCGCCGGTAGCCGACCACCAGCACCAGCCGCTCCATCCCGGCGTCGACGAGCGCGTCGAGGACGTGTTCGAGAATCGGCCGGGTGGCCGCCGGTAACATCGGCTTGGGACGGTTGCGCGTCAGCGGGCGCAGCCGCGTCCCCTCGCCGGCCGCCAGCACTACCGCTGTCGTGACGCTCATACTCGTCAGTGTGGCTCCCCCAATTTCAATATTCTGGCCGAATCCCGGCCTGTCGCTGGTGACTGTCACACCGAATCGGCGGACCAGCCGTCGAACGGAGCTGTTTTTGCCCGCATCTGTCGACAAAACAGCGTCCCCGCCGGCCCGCTGGGTTTTTTTGCCCGCGCCCGAACGGGGAACCGATGGAGCTCCAGTCCGTGCCGGGCGTGGGCGCGAAGACGGCCGAGGCGCTCGGTGAACTCGCGGAGCCAGCACGGGCGCTGCGCGAGGGCGACGTGGCGACACTCGCGCGGGCCCCCGGTGTCAGCCCCGGCCGCGCCGCACGCATCGCGCGGGCGGCCATCCGCCAGCGCCACGACGACCCCGGCGGGTTCGCCGCCACCGACCGCGCGCGGGATATCCACCGCGAGGCACTGGCCCTGCTCGCGGAGCGGGCGGTCACCGACTACGCGAGCCGGCGACTGGAGACGCTGTACCCGAGCACCGTCGACTCCCGCATCGACGAGGTGCGGGAGCTGACCCGGGAGGCGATGGCCCGCGAGCCCGACCCGGCGGTGCTCGACACGCTGGAGGCGGTAGAGCCACTCGTCGACCCGGGTGACGTGCGCGTCCGGGAGCGGTGTCTCGCGACGGGCGATGCCGAGCGCTACGCCGAGGCCCAGTCCGCTATCCCCGAGCTCTCGGTCGAACTCGTTGAGGACAGCCGCCAGCTCGCGGAGCTCGCCCGGGGCTACGCCACGGTGGTCGCGCTGGACGAGGCCTTTGCCGGTGCCGACGTGCCGGGCGATGTCCGTGTCGAACCCGACGCCCTCTCGAACCCGGTGTCGGTCGTGCCCGAGCGGACACTCGCCTTCTTCGCGCGCAACCGCGAGCCGCTGCGTGCGGCCGTGACCGTCCACCGGCAGGCCGACCTAGACCCACCTTGTGACCTCGACGCCCTGGCGGAGGCACTCACCGTGCTCGACTCCGACGGCTCTGTCCGGGGCGACGAGGAACTCGACCGGCTGACCGACGCCGTTGCCGACCTCGACGCGGCCGTGAACGAGGCCGAACGCGTCGCAAACGACCACCTGCGGGCGGCAATCGAGGCCCGCGACGTCACCATCGAGGGGACCGACCTGCTCTCGCTGGCCGAGCGGGGCGCGGGTGTCGAGTCCCTGCTCGAACGGGAGCTGGCGGACGAGTTCGAGGCCGCACTCCAGCTGGCCCGCGAGACGCTCGTCGAGACGCTCGCGCTTGCCGACACCGCGTCGCTGGCCAACCGGGTGTTCGAGGAGCGCCCGACCTACCCCGTCGAGCGCGAGGAGGCGGCGGTGAACCGACTCCGGGACGAACTCACGGCGATGCGGGACCGCCGGGCCGAGCGCCGCAAGCGCGAGACTGCCAGACGACTCGCGGGACTGCGTCCCGACTGCGAGCAACTCGTCGACCGTGCGCTCGAACTCGACGTGGAACTGGCAATCGCCCGCTTCGCCCGCGATTTCGACTGCACCATGCCGACAATCGGCGGCGAGGGAATCAGCATCGAGGGGGGCCGGTCGCCGCTGCTGGACCTGCCCGTCGAGGCGGTCGAACCGGTCGACTACCACGTCGAGGGGGTGACACTGCTCTCCGGTGTCAACAGCGGCGGCAAGACGTCGCTGCTGGACCTGGTGGCGCTGGTGACGACGCTCGCACACATGGGGCTACCGGTCCCCGCCGAGGAGGCCCGTGTGGGCCGGGTCGACGAACTCCACTACCACGCCAAATCCCAGGGCACGCTCGACGCGGGTGCCTTCGAGGCCACGCTCCGGGAGTTCGGTGACCTGGTGACGGAGGTCAGCGAGCGCCGCCGGGTGCTGGTGCTGGTGGACGAACTCGAGAGCATCACCGAACCCGGCGCGAGCGCGCTCATCGTGGCGGGTATCCTGGAGGAACTCGCCGACCGCGAGGC
>JAQCNG010000242.1 GCA_028275145.1 Halovenus sp.
CCCGAGTTCACAGCACACGCAACTGGACGCTCCAGAAATCGCGCCAGGCGTCGGCGAGCGCCGGTTCGGGGTCGCCGGTTGCGTCGACGGCGGCCGTCTCGTCGGCGCGGTGCATGAACTCCCCGAGCACGGACCGCTCGCCGACGACGAACAGGCGGTCTGTCTCGCGCTCGTCCAGTGCCGCGAGACACCGCTCCAGATGGTCGTCGATCTGTTCGTCGCGCAGGCGCTCGAACCGCGACTGCGAGAACCCCCCCTTCGAGTGCTGGCTCTTGAGCGCGCTGTCGAACCCGTGAAACGCCGTGCGCTCGGTCCCCTCGTAGGTGCCCATCGCAAAGAGGTCCGAGCGCACGAGCGCGAGCGTGTAGCGCCCGCGCGGCTGGCACCACGCCCGGTCGAGTCGGAGCCGCTCGCCCCACTCCACGAACGGGTCGGGTCCGACGGGCACGCGCAGGCAGACCCCGAGCAGGCCGGCGTCGTCGGTGAAGGCCAGACAGGGCGCGGCCCGCGAGACCAGCGCGGTCCGCTCGCCAAAGGCGTCCCGGAGCGCCCGCGGGATGTCGTGGCCGTCGGCCACGTACGCCGAGAGCGCCCCCTGTGGCCCAGTCTCGACCGACTCCAGTCGGCCGAGCACCTCCTCGAGTCGGCCGCCCCGCAGGGTCGTCTCCCGGCGGGTCGACAGCGTCGTCTCCGCTCTCCGGAGTCGGTCGGTTGTGTCCTCGAGTTGCTCGATGCGGTCCTCGAGTTTGTTCACCCGGTGCTGGGCCTCTTGGCGCTCGGTGACGGCCTGTTTGCGGCGGCTCTCGGTTTTCTCGAGCTGTCGTTCGAGCTGGTCACGCTCGGCGGTCAGCGTCTCGACTCTCTCCTCGAGTTCCGCGATGTCGGCCTTTAGCTCGTCCCGGCCGAGCAGCCTGTCGAGCATGCCCCAAAGCCGGGCGCGAACCGAGATAAAGCCCCCGGAGCGGTCGGCCCGGGGAGTCAACGGGATTATCTGTCCGGCTGTCGAAAATCGGACGTGACAGAGGAGAGAGACCGCGCGGCGTTTCTGGCCGGCGAGCGGCCCGACGACGTGCAGATATACCTCCACGAGGACGTGCTCTCGAACCCAGAGGCCCTCGCAGCCCACGGCGAGTCTGTCCGGGACGGCATCGTGCTCCTGCTCGACGGTGACGAGGCACGCACCATCTTCCAGGAGGCGACAGGTATCGACCCGATGGCGCTCGCGCAGGACGCGATGGCGACCGAGGGAACGGTCGACCACGACTGTGCCGGCGGAATCTGTCCGGTCGGCGAGGACAGGAACCACCACCCGCGGCTCATCTTCGCCTTTGCCGAGGCACAGAACGAGGAGGCCGGTGGCCTCTACGCACAGGGCCCGGTCATCCACGCCTACGTTGCCTGTGCCTGCGGGGAGCGCTACTCCGACAGGTGGGTCGCCACCGGCCGGGACTGACAGACCGGGGCGGGGGCTACCCGGCCGAGTCGGGGCTCTCCTCGGGACTGACACTGCCGGTCCGGTAGCCCGCGAGGTCGAGCGTGACGTGGTCGAACCCCAGGTCGCCGACGTGCTCGCGTGCGGCGCGGGCAAACTCCGGGTCGAGCGCCGCGTCGAGTTCCTCCGCGCCCACCTCAATGCGTGCGAGGCCGTCGTGGTCGCGCACCCGGAACTGCTCGAACCCCCAGGACCGCAGGAGCCGTTCGGCCCGTTCGATGCGGGTGAGTCGCTCCTCGGTGACCTCGATACCCGTCGGGATGCGCGAGGAGAGACACGCCATCGACGGCTTGTCGGCGACCGACAGGTCGTACCGGCGAGCGATGTCGCGCACCTCTGGTTTGGTGATGTCGTGTGCCAGCAACGGCGAGTACGCGTCGAGTTCCTCGACGGCCTGGAGTCCCGGCCGGTGGCCCTCGCCGGTGTCGGAGGCGTTTGTCCCGTCACAGACAGTCGCCAGTCCGAGTTCCCGGGCCCGGTCGAACATCGCCCCCAGTCGCATCGACCGGCAGTGGTAACACCGTCGGTCGTTGTTCTCGACGAACGCCTCGCTGTCGAGTTCGCTGAACCCCACCGTGTCGTGACGGATGCCGATCTCGTCGGCGACCCGCCGGGCGTCGTCGAGTTCTGCCTCGGGTAGTGTCTCACTGCGTGCCGTACAGGCAACCGCGTTCTCACCCAGCGCGTCGTGGGCCAGCGCGGCGACGACACTCGAGTCCACACCGCCCGAGAAGGCCACCAGCACCCCGTCACGCTCCGCGAGGTCCCGCCGTGCCGCCGCGAGTTTCGCCTCGACCATGCGCTCTGTTGTGTCCCGGCCCGCAAAAACGCGTTGGCACGGTCGGGTCAGTGAGTTCGGGTCGCGGCCGTCACACCGGCGTCGTCACCGACAGCCGTAATTGTGCGCGCCGCCTACGCACAACAATCTATGTCACTGCAGTCGCTCTCGGTGCTGTGTGTCGACGACGAACCCGGTCTCGCGGCGCTCGTCGGCACGTATCTCGAGCGGCTCGACCGGACCGTCGATGTCACGGCGGCGACCAGTGCCGGCCAGGCGCTCGCGGAACTCGCCGACACCGAGTTCGACTGTATCGTCAGCGACTACGACATGCCGGGTATCGACGGCCTGGCACTGCTCGAGAGTGTCCGCGCAGAGCACCCCACACTGCCGTTTATCATGTACACCGGCAACGGCTCCGAGGCGGTGGCGAGCGACGCCGTCAGCGCCGGTGTCACCGACTACGTCCAGAAAAAAACAGGCACCGACCAGTACCAGTCGCTCGCGCGGCGGATACGGAGCACGGCCGAGCGTCGCGGGCAGGAGGGGGAACACACGTCCGGGCAGGACAACACCGGGCGGCGGGAGGCGGCCGAGCGCATCCTCGAGACGGCACCGGACCCCGTGTTCGTCACTGTCGACACCCGGTGTGTGTACGCGAACCCGAGCGCCGGGGCACTGCTGACCGGCGAGAGAGACAGCCTCGTCGGGGCGTCGCTGGACACGCTCGTCCGGCACGCACACACGACCAGCAGTTCGGCGGGCACCGACAGCAGTGACCGCCCGGGCGAGGCTCCGGAACGTTCCGGGCCCACCCCGGAGGTCCTCCGGGAGCGCCTGCTCGTCACGGCCGGTGACCGCGAGCAACCGGTCGAGTCGGTGTCCCGGAGCATCACCTGGGATGGGGAGGCGGCGACGGTCCACGTGCTCCGCGCGGACGGGGAGATGTCGTCCGGCGAGGACGGGTCCCGCCAGTCACTGACGAGTGCGGCCGTCGAGGCCAGCCCCGACGGTATCCTCGTCACCGGTACCGACCGCCAGCCGGTGACCTACAACGACCAGTTTCTCGACTACTGGGACCTCCCGGAGAGCATCCTCGGTTCGACCGACGGACAGATGCTGTTCGAGGCGATGGGCGAGCGTGTCGCGGCCACGGAGACGTTCCGGAGTCACGTCAGAGAGCAGTACGCCACATCCGCGGACACACAGCGGAGTCTGGTCACGCTGGAGAACGGCACGGTGCTCGACCAGTACTCCGCACCCGTCGAGGGCGGCGACGACACCCACGGGTACATCTGGTATTTCCGGGAGGCCACCGACCTGCGGGGCAGCAGGCAGACCGCACAGGACGCCTTCGACCGGATGACAGATGCCGTGCTGGCGCTGGACACCGAGTGGCGGCTCACCTTTCTCAACGAACAGGCAGAGGGGCTTCTGGGGCGCACGACCGAGGAACTGCTCGGCACGGAGCTGTGGGCCGCGTTCCCCGACATCGAGGAGACTGAGGCCTACGACCGCTATCACGAGGCCGTCGAGACGGGCGAACCGGTCTCCTTCGAGGTGCACTACGAGCCACTCGAGACGACCTTCGACATCCGGGCGTACCCGTCAGAGACCGGGCTGACCGTTTACTTCCGGGACGTGACCGAGCAGCGCCAGACCGAGACGGAGCTGCGGGCGGCCGTCGACTCGCTCCGTGACCTCTACACAATCGCGTCCGACCAGACACTCTCCTTCGAGGAGAAACAGGAGGAGTTGCTGGCACTCGGGGCCTCCTATCTCGACCTCCCGAACGGGTTCGTGACCGAAATCAGCGACGGCCAGCAGCTGATAACGGCCTCGGTTGGGGACCACGACCTGTTACAGCCCGGCGAGTCGTGCCCACTCGAGGAGTCGTACTGTCAGAGTACCATCACATCTGAGGAGGGGTTTCTCGCGGTTGCACACGCCGGCAACAGCAACCTGGTGGCCGACACTGCCCACGACGTGTTCGAGCTGGAGACGTACATCGGAGGCCGGGTCGTCGTCGACAACGAGCTCTACGGGACAGTCTGTTTCGCCTCCGGCAGCCCGCGGGCCCAGGAGTTCTCCGGGATGGAGCGGACGTTCGTCGAGGTGCTCGCCCGCTGGCTCTCGTACGAACTCGAACAGCGGGCCTACCGCTCGCAACTGGAGGCGACAAAC
>JAQCNG010000244.1 GCA_028275145.1 Halovenus sp.
ACAGCGTCTTGTCTGTGTAGTCGTCGGTGTACTCCTGTTTGTTGGGCACGTGAACCACCGGTGTAGTGTACTCTCGGTGTGCGGTGATTTGGGCGTTTTGATGCACGCCCGCCGGGGTGACGGCGCTGTGTCACCACACCACCCAATCTCGCCCGCGACGGCCGGCGCTCGCCCACGCAACTACTCCAGCCGGTACCGGAGCAGTGCGGCGATACCGCCGAGATTGGCGAGCTGCTGGCCGGGGTCGAACTCGCCGGAGAACACCGTCACCTCGCCGCCTTTCTGCTCGGTCGTCTCGATGATGTCGTCGGCGTCGGCGTCCCAGTCACCCTCGCCCGCCCGCTCGGCACGCAGGCGGTCGTCCAGCACGAGCAACTGCTCGACTGCGCCGTACTCCGCGGCCCGTGCGACCTGCTCCGGGCCGTACGCAACTTTCGCACCCTCGGCGATGCGCTCGGTCAGGTCGTCGACCAGTGCCGACTCCTCGGCGATGCGGGTCTCCCGCTGTATCTCCTCGACGGCACCGCGCTTGAGCACCTCGTGGACACCCCGGTCGCCGACACTGCTCGTGTCGACGGTTGTGACACGCTCGGCCACCTGCGGGGCCTCGTCCTCGATGTACGAGAGCGCGTCGGTCTTCGTGAACCCCGGCCCGGCGAGCACAATCGCGTCCACGTCCATCCGCGAGAGCACCTCCGTGAGTTCGCCGAACAGCTCCTCACGGGGGCGGGCGTACTCGCCCTTTCCGGTGGGGCCGCGGATGGAGGCCCGCTCCTCGGTGCCGTACTGGGCGACCGTGTGGACGTAGGCCTGACCCTCCTCGACGGTTGCGACGGCCACGTCGGGGTTCTCGGTGGCCTTGACGGCCGCGTTCAGGCGCTCGCGCTGGTCGGGTTTGAACCGCTTTTCCACCTCGAGTTCGGTGTGCTGTTCGACGTTGATGGTGTGGTGCTGGCCGAGCTGGTCCTCGCGGGAACTCTCCTCGATCGGTCCGCCGACCCGCAGGCGGTTGGCGAAGCGGGCGAACTCGACGCTCTCGACGGCGAGCTCCACCCAGAGGTGCTCGCGCTCGCCGCCGGTGTCCCGCAACTGGTCGTCGTTGCGCTGGATGCGCCGGGTCGTGTCGGCGGCCACCCTGTCGCCCGGTTCGACGATATACGAGAGGTGCCACAGGTCGTCCAGACTCTCGGGAACGACCGTCAGTCGCTCTCTGTCGCCCTCCGCGTGCATCCGGTCGGCGATGCGCATACGCCGGCTTCGAGTGTCGCAGATAAGTGGGTGCTGATTCCCGCATCCCCGGGGCCGAGCCCGGTGCCGACAGTGAGACTCACCGCCGATTTTAACAGGGCGGGCGGCCCCAGCAACGCACAGTCGATGCAACCCAGCGACGACCGCTCGCACCGGCTCACCCGCAGAGAGACACTCCTCGGGGGTGCCGGCGTGCTCGCGGGCGCACTCGCCGGCTGTACGCGTGCGAGCGAGTTCATCGCCGACCGGCTCACCGGGGAGCTGAACCTGTTCAACACCGTCGACCACCGCCTGACCGGTTCGCTCGAACTGGTCGGCCCGGAGGACCGGACACTGCTCGACGAACAACTCGACCTGGGCCCATCGTCGGGCGGAGACGAGCGCGAACCCGCAGCCATCTACAGGGGTGTCCTGCAGACGGCCGGACCACACCAGTTCAGTATCGAGGTCGACGCGACCAGCGAACACGCCGCGTCGAGGACAGCAGGGACATACGAGGTCACAGACCCCGCCGACCAGAAGTTCGTCGTGCTCCTGGGTGGCGCGTTCACCGAGGCGTTCATCTTCGTCAGTGTCATCGAGGACTTCGCGGAGCTCGACGACGAACTCGAGGGGTTCTGATACGGTCGTTCGTGATTATTTTCGTGGCCACGTCACAGATACCGGTCTGTCAGGGCGTGATACACGCAATTTGTTTCACCAAGGCGGTAAAGAGTCACGAACGACCGTATGAGGGGGGTCTCTACAGGCAACTCAGGGCTCGCCGAACCTGACCGGCCCGTCGGCCTGTGACGGCTCGTCCTCGGCGTATCGGAGAAACAACGGAACGTACAGGAGCCAGACGAACACGTAGGCCGCCCCGACGACGACGCTTCGCGTGTCGACTGCCGCGACGACACCGTCGGCGAGGCCGACCAGCAGCGCCATACCCGCGAGCACAGCGACCGACGGCCTGTCGAGCCAGTCGTACACCACACCGATGAGCGCCCCGACGATGTAGCTGAGGACGTACCGACTGGCCGCTGCGCTCGCGGCGTACACGTAGAAGTACACCGAGACGGAGCCACGCGGGTCGATACCGACCAGCCGAACAACCGACTCCAGCCGGCCGACGAACCCCTCCTGCACGCGGACGAGACTCATCACCACGAGCACCGCAGTCAGCACCCCGACGAGACGCCCGGATTTGAATCCAGGTTTCGCCGGGTCTGCCCGTTCGACCATCGGCCTCAGACACCGGTCGCGGTAGGGGTCACTCGGCCAGTCGCACGGCGGTCCCGTAGGCGATTACCTCCGCGCCGCCTTTCGTGACCTCGGAGGTCTCCAGACGGACGTTGACGACCGCATCGGCGCCGAGTTCCTGCGCATCCCCGACCATCCGGTCGAGTGCCTCGTCGCGGGCCCCGGTCAGCAACTCCGAGTACGCCTTTAGCTCGCCACCCGTGATGTTCCTGAGACTCTGGGTGAGGTCCCGGCCGACGTTCCGTGCCTCGACCGTGTTTCCGCGGGCGACACCGAGCGTCTCCGCGATCTCGTGTCCCGGTACTGTCTCTGTTGTAACGACCTGCATAACCGGCTGTTCGCTGCGGTCGTATATAACACTGGACCGGCGTTTCACAGGCCGAAACAGCGAACAGACCCGGAGGAGTGCTGCCGGGAGACCGCTCACTCGACGTGGGTGTACTTGCGCTCGCCCATGCGCCCCCAGCCATCGAAGACGAACTCGTCGGTCGGGGTGGTGAACGGCTCCAGGTCGGTCGACTCGTCGTGGTTGTGGACGTCGTGGATTGCCTCGTACTCCTCGAAGGAAAGCGAGTACCGGCTGTCGAGTTGGTCGTAGATGTTCAGTTGCCGGATCTCCTCGCGCCAGCCGGGCTGGACAGTCTCCGCGTGAATCTCGGCCTGTGCGCCGCTACCGTAGGAGGCCACGAGCAGGCTCGACCCGACGAGGTCGCGGTCGGATTCGAGCGCGGCCTTCATGCCGGCGGTCCGTGCGACGTGGACCGACCCGGTGTACCAGTTGCCGACCTCGCGGGAGATGTCCAGTGTCGGCTCGACGGTCCGTGCGTACCACCCCTGGTAGGTATCGGTCTCTCTGAGGTCCTTTGTGTAGGATTTGATCGCCTCGAAGTAGTTGTCACGGTTGTCGAACTCGTTGCGTCTCGGCTGGCGGCCGATCTCGTCCTCGAGCTGTGTCTCGACCTCGGTGTTGCGAACGCAGTGACGGAACCCGAGCGCCGCGGCCTTCTGTACCATCCCCGGGAACGGCGTGTGGAACGGGACCAGGTCGAACGTGTCCGGGTGGGTGTCGCCGCCGTTGCGGGCGAAATCCTGCAGCGCCTCGCGCATCCGTGCCAGATACACCTGCATCGAGCGCTTGCCGTCGACGCTGGGGAACTGCTGGTTGGGTTTGAGAAAGTCCGTCTCGTCCACGCTCCCGATGCCCTGTGCCTCGCTGAGACTCACCAGGTCCGGGTCCTCGTCGACCAGCATCGCGACGGCACCGGCACCCTGTGTCGCCTCGCCCGGGTCGTCCCGCGCGTACAGCGCGGTGTCGGTGGCGACGACGAGTGCCGCCCGGCCCCGACTGCGTCCGGCCTGAATCCAGTTGTACGCGTCGTCCAGCGCCTGTGTGCCCGAGACACAGGCGAACTTCCGTTCGCCCTTGTTCGCGTGACGGAACTCGCCGTCGAACACCTGGTCCAGACAGCCCGCAACGTACGTCGAAACGGGCTTCGAGTTGTCGAACGCGCTCTCGGTGGCCACGTCGATGCGGCCGATGTCTCTCGGGTCTATCTCCTTCCGTTCGAGCAACCGCTTCGACGCGTTCGCCGCCATCGTGACGATGTCCTCGTAGGCATCCGGCAACGACGACGTGTACAGTCCGAGCCCTTTTGTGTACTTCCCGGGGTCCTCGCCTTTCGCCGGCGCGAACGTTCCCGGAAGGTCGAGTTTCAGCTTTCCTGTCCAGACTTCGAGGCCGTCTATGCCGACGTTCATACCCGGTATTGTGCAACCTGGTATATGTTAATGTCGATTGATGATTCGTCGGTTGTCGAAGTCACCGGAGCAGGAAACGCCCGCACGGTTCGAAAAGCGAGAGATTGTGGACGACCGGCGGTGTCAGTGGCCGACCGAGACCAACTCGGGGCTGTCGACCGTCCAGAGACGCCGGCCCGTGGGGGTCACAACGCGACGACAGACCGGTGGGATGGTGTCGCGGGATGTGGTAGTGGTGTGTCCGGCCGCCGCCGGGTCGGGACCGGTTCGATGCTCACGGGGCGACGCAGTAACGGGTAGGTGTCGCAGGGAAAAATCCCTGGTGCCGACTCAAATGGCTGTTTGAGTCGGGGCGACCGGGTGCCGGGTATCGCCTCTGCGTTGCTGTCGGGTGACCATCACAGGTACGAGAACTCCCGCCAGACGGGGACGCGAAAAGAGGGCCCGATTGAACCAGCGGGGACGCCGACGCACACCGACCAACTGTGCCCCGCCGGTCCACGCAGCGTCGACAGGCTGGAGCAGGTCGTTAGTGTCGGACCGGCCGGGCACGCAGAGAGGGTGACTCTCCGGGGCCAGTGGGACGACGCATCAGTATCAACGTGGTGGGTACACAAGTAGATGACGTAGAGTAAAACAGTCGTTTGAGCCTATCCGAGGGTCGGCACGAACAACCGCCGCCTGTAGAGCGCCGGTTTCTCTACCGGAACGAGACACCGAGGTCGTGCAGTCCCTCGTTGTTCGCGGCGAGGTTGATGAGCAGCGGCGTCAGCGACTCCACCTCGGGGGCGCTGGCGAGCGTTCCGGCGTCGAGCGCCCGGAGACCATCGACGTCGTCGGCCAGACCCATCACCGTGGTCTTGGCGTCGCTGTCGTCGGACACAACGGGGACGTCCCATCCGAGGTCGGCGTCGAGATTCCCGAGTCGGCCGGCCGCGAGGTTGTGGAACGCGCCGACGACCGGGACATCGTCGGGGGCCGCCTTCGCCGCGAGCGCGGTGACGCTCCCGACACCCGGGGGGTTGTAGTGGAGACCCCCCTCGTCACGCTGCATCCCGACGGCGGGCGAGACGAGCACCGTGTCACCCAGGACATCGTCGACGGACTCGACGGTATCTGCGAGGTGATACGCCGGTACCGCGAGCACGACCACCTCGGCACCGGCCGCCGCGCCGTCGTTCTCGGCACCCTCGATGGTCGCGTCGACCCCGCGGTCCGCGAGCGCGGCGGTGTACTCACTGGCCGCCTCGCGCCCACGCTCGGCCTCTCGCGACCCGACGACGACGGTGTGGTCGGTGTCGCGGCCGAACCGGAGCGCGAGCCCCTCACCGATGTCGCCGGTCCCGCCGAGCAGTGCTACCTCCATCGCTACACCTGCTCGCGGAGGTCACGGACGATGTCGTCGGCGTTCAGGTCGCCGTCTTCGGCTTTGTCGTAGACGGGTTCACCGTCGGCGGTCACACGGAACACGCCGTGGTCACCCATCACCAGGGTGAGTTCGTCGAGCTCCTGTTCCAGTCCGTTCAGAACTGCATCCTGTACGTCGAGAGCGTGCTGTCGAAAGCCACACGGAACGCAGTACTCGATTTCGACTTCCATACCGTACAGTGGGCCGCATCACCAACAACAGTTTCGGTATCCCCCGGCAGTGGCGGTACTGTCCTCGACGACCCCAGCGTACCGAACGGCATCGCCCTCGACTCCCGTCACCGCAGACGCTCGGAGATGTGCGCCGTGCGACAGTCGAACTGCTTTCGCCGGTGGACCGCTCGCGTGTGGGTTGTAGACCCTGGTCGGTCCGGAGACCGGACTCTCAGACAGCCGAGAGGTCACTCGACCAGCGGCGTGCCGTCGGCCCGTGGCCCGAGTTCGGGACCAAAGGGCGGGTCGTCGGGGTCGACACGACGGCGTTCGGTGTAGTCGGTCGACCGCTCGACGGGCACGCGGCCGATTGCGGATACCATCTCGACGTACTCCGCAATCGAGCGCACCTCGCCGAACCCGCCGCCGGCACGCTTTGTTATCTCTTCCGAGAGGATGGTCCCCATGAAATCGTCGGCCCCACAGGAGAGCATCTTCAGCCCCTGCTCGTCGCCGTACTTGACCCACGAGGACTGGATGTGGTCGATGTTGTCCAGATACAGTCGCGACACCGCTATCATCAGTTCGTCCTCGGCGGTGGTGGCGCCGCCGTCGACCATCCCGCGCTCGAACAGCGGGGTGTTCGCGTGCACGAACGACAGCGGGACGAACTCGGTTATCGCGCCTGTCCGGTCCTGGAGGTCACGGATAACGTCGAGGTGTTTCGCGCGGTGGGCCTCGTTCTCCACGTGACCGTACATGATAGTCGACGTGGTCGACAGACCCACCGAGGCCGCCGCCTCCATCGCCTCGACCCACTCGTCTGTCCGTATCTTCGCCGGACAGATGATGTCGCGCACCTCGTCTGCGAGTATCTCGGCCGCTGTCCCCGGAACGCTGTCCAGACCCGCCCGCTTCAGTCTGCGGTACACCTCCTCGTAACTCCAGTCTGTCCCCCGCCGGCCGTGGTACGCCTCCTCCGGGGTCATCGAGTGGACGTGCACGCCGCCGACGCTCATCGCGCGTATCTGCTCGCAGTAGGTTCCGGGGTTGGTCTCGTAGGCCGCCGGTGGGCGGTAGTTCAGGTCACCCCGGTCGCTCGCAGTCAGCATCTCCCGGTGTTCGGTGTCGAGTGCGAACGCGGGGTGGAGCCCGCTCACCGAGGTCACCTCGTAGATTCCCCGGTCGAGTGCGTTCTCGACGATTCGCCGTGACTCGGCGGGTGTCTTCGTGAACCCGCCGTGGTCGGCGTCGCTGTCGGTGCGGAACTGCTCGGAGCGGTTCTTGAAGTTGCAGAACAGACAGCCCGTGTTGCAGGCCGTCGTCACGTTGTTGTTGAGGTTCGCCACGAACGTGACCTCCTCGCCGACAACCTCGCGGCGGCGGCGGTCCGCGGCCGCGAGCACCTTCTCCTTTCGAACCGGGTCGACACCGGGACTGTCCGTGCCAGTCGCGAGCAACTCGATGCCGTCGTCGACCGAGAGCCGGTCGCCCGAACGGGCCTTCTCGAGTGCGTTCTCGAACGGCTGGTCGGTGTCTGGGGTGTGGGCAAAGTCGAACCGACCACGGGGCACGTTCGTCGGTCGCGAGGCATCTGCCATCGTGTGTAGGTCACTCGCTGAGAGATAAAAGCCGTCTGGTCCGGGTCAATGTTGCCGCGCCCTCTGACAGTTGTGACCGTCCTCGCACCCGGTACTGTGGACCACGCGGAGGCTGTTCACTCGAAGCGGACCCGCTTCAGACCGAGTATCGCGGCGACAGCCCCGGCGACCACCGCGAGTCCGAGACCCAGTGGCACGTCCCACCCGTGTTCACTGCCGCCCCGGTGGCCCTGCCAGTCTGCCTCGAACACCTCGCCGAAGTAGCGTGCAGCGGACTCGCCCTCCAGTAACAGCGCCACCTCGCGGTTGTTCTCCACGGAGTTCGCGTTCCAGTTGATGCTGCCGACGAGGGTCTGTTCGCCGTCGACGATCATCCCCTTTGCGTGTATCTTCTCGAACGCGTCGCCGGAGTCGGCGAGTCTGACAGACAG
Source organism: Halovenus sp. (assembly GCA_028275145.1). GTDB lineage: Archaea > Halobacteriota > Halobacteria > Halobacteriales > Haloarculaceae > Halovenus. The sequence goes on from JAQCNG010000244.1 coordinate 7,862, forward strand.
TGGCAGATCCGCCACCTGTGCCTGGTCGCGGAGCCACGCCGCGAGCCGCCTGTTGTCCTCGGCGACGTACCACGCCCCCGACAGCAGGATGCGCACCTCGACACCACGGGCCGCCGCGTCGAGGACCGTCCGCAGGAGGCGAAACGAGCGGTCGCCGATGCTGACCTGCTTGATATCGAGCGAGCTGTCGGCGTTCTCGATTGTCTCGCGGATGTTCCCGCCGGCGTTGTCCGGCGTCACGAGCAGTCGCGTTTGCTCGACCGAGACCGTTCGCGGGTCGAACGACTGGGGGTACTCTCCGGTCGAACGGCTCCCTTCGACGAGCGCCGGGTCGTGGCTGTCCCACGGAACCGCGTCGGCCCAGGTCGTGTCGGCACGGTAGGTGTCGACCAGTCCCTCGACGACGCGTCTCTGACCGGTGATGACCCCCCAGCCCCGACTCGAGTTGCCGCCGGTCCCCGCCGGCTTCCAGTTTTCGGTGGTCACGAGCGCGCGGTCGTCGACGACGGCGTACTTCGCGTGATGGTAGCGATAGCGTGCTCGCTCGCCCGCGAGCACACGCACCTCGGCGCCCGCCCGGTCGAGCGTGGAGAGGGCTGTGGCCATGTTGCCGGTCATCCCGCCGACCGGGGAGCCGTCGGCGAGCACCGCCACGTCGACGCCACGCTCGACGGCCGCCGTGAGCGACCCCACCACCTCCCGGGAGGAGACTGTGTAGCCGGCGAGCAGCACCCGTTCGGTCGCGGTGTCGAGGAACTCCACCGCTCTGTCGGAGCCGTCGGGGAGGACAAACGCCTCGACGGTGCCCGGTCCGCCGGTCACGACAGGCCTGTCGGTCGCACCGAGCGGTTCCCACTCCCCCGTTCTCGGCCGGTACAGTTCACCCTCCGGCGCTGATTCGTACTGCACGCTGTCGATTACCTCCCCCGCGTGGAGCAACCGGAGTCGTTCGCCACTGTTTGCGAGCTGGACACTGCCCGACAGTCCGGCGATTGGTCCGTCGGTCAACCACCCGGTCAGTCCGGGGTCTGTCGAGAACGTCAGCGTCCCGTTGGGGGCCCTCGAGGCGACGAACGTCGACCCGGTAGCGTTCGTCTCGTCTCTGGCGGGCGGCGAGAGGCGCACCGACCCCTCCCCGTCTGCCAGTTCGAACGCACTCAGATTGCTCCCCTGCGGGATGGCCACCCGGACAAACTCCCCGCGGTCCCCGTCTGTCACCGGGTTGGGATAGACCGCAACGATGCCAGCACCCTCCGCCGCTGTCGGCCCCCCGATGGCCGTTGGCCCCCCGAAACGGCTGTCTGCCACCCCGGGGTCTGCGAGGGGAGTAGTCCCCAACTGTGCGGTGTGTCTGTCGTCGGTGACCGCCCCAGCGGCCACACAGGCCGTGGGCACCGCACAGAGGAGGCCGACAGCCAGTACCACCACGACTGCGCTCCGTCGCACGTGGGCTCTGGTCGCGCCCTCCGGTATAAGCCCTCGCAGGCAGTGTCGGGTTTCGTGAGTCCGGGACGGTGCGACGGGACAGAGACATCGTCTTCGAGGGGTGCGAGCCTGTACACGGGGACCCGCCGAACCACTGATACAGTTAAGTCGTTGCAACCAAACTGTGTGACAGTGACTCGTGTTGCAGTGCTCGGCGGCGGAATCGGCGGCCTGACGGCGGCACACGAACTCGC
>JAQCNG010000332.1 GCA_028275145.1 Halovenus sp.
ATCCCTGTCGACCTTCGAACCCGGAGTGTGAGAACGGGTCGCCGGGTGGACGGCCCACCGGCATCCGGTTCCGGGCCGCGAGACGCGCCGGTGTCTGTCCTCCGAGACCCGACAGTTATCACTCGAACCGGTACTCGGTCCCGTCCCCGGTGTCCTGCACCTCGACACCGAGCGCCCCGAGCTCTGCCCGGAGGGTGTCGGCACGGTCGTAGTTGCCGGCGGCCCGCTCCTGTTCGCGCACGTCGAGCACCAGCTCCACGAGCTCGTCGGCGATGCCCACCTCACCTGTGGGCTCCGACCCGGCAAAGGAGAGTCCGAGCACACCACCGCCGAACTCCTCGAGGGTTTCGACCGCAGCCCGGAGCCCCCGGTAGTCGTACTCCCCGGTCGCATCGACGTGTGTGTTGACCGCCGTCACGAGTTCGAGCAGCGCGGCGAGCGCCTCGCGGGTGTTGAAATCGTCGTTCATCGCCGCCTCGAAGCTCTCCCGGGTCTCTGTCACGGCGGCACGGAGCGTCTCGTCGGTCACCTTCGTGCGCGCATCGACGCTGTCGACGGCCGCGACAGCCCGCTCGTGACCCCGCTCCAGGCGGTCCCAGCGGCTCTCGGCCTCGTCCACGGTCTCCTCACTGTAGGTTGCCCGGCTGTGGTAGGCCGTCGAGAGCAGGAATGTCCGGACGACGTTTGCTCCGTAGCGCTCGATTGCCTCGGTGACCGTCTCGAAGTTGCCCAGCGAGGAGGACATCTTCTCGTCGTCGGCGGCCTCGAGCAGACTCACGTGCAGCCAGTACCGCGCGAACGTGTCGCCGGTCGCGGCCTCGCTCTGTGCGATCTCGTTCTCGTGGTGGGGGAAGACGAGGTCTTGGCCGCCGACGTGAATGTCGATTGTATCCTCGAGGTGGGTCGTGCTCATGGCCGAGCACTCGATGTGCCAGCCCGGACGCCCCTCACCCCACGGCGAGTCGAACGTCTCGGCTGTCTCGACGGCCTCGCCGGCGGGTGCGGCCCCCTCGTGGCGGTGCTCGGCTATCTCCCCCGGCTCGACACCCCCTGCCTTCCAGAGCGCGAAGTCACCCGGATTGCGCTTCTCCGCGCGTTCCTCTGTGGTCCCCTGTGGCTCCATCTCCCCGATATCCTGGTTCGAGAGCTCGCCGTACCCCTCGAAGGCGGTCACGTCGAAGTACACCGAACCGTTCGACTCGTAGGCGTACCCCTGCTCGAGCAGCTGTTCTGTCAACTCGATTATCTCGGGCACGTGCTCGGAGACCCGCGGGTACACCTCCGCGCGTCGCAGATTCAGTGAGCGCATATCCCGGACGATATCGCCGATGTACGACTCCGCCACCGCCGCCTCGGAGTCACCGGCCTCGCCGACGCGGGCGACTATCTTCTCGTTGATGTCGGTGAAGTTCTCGACGTGACGAACGTCGTAGCCGAGCCACTCCAGCCACCGGTGCATCACGTCGACGTGGACCCACCCGCGAGCGTGGCCGAGATGCGCCGGGTCCGAGGTGGTCAGCCCACAGTAGTACAGCAACACAGAGTCGGGGTCGGCCGGCTCGAACGACTCGCGCTCGCCCGAAAGCGAGTTCGTCACGCGCAGGCTCATTGCCTGTATCTACGGCGGCCAGCGTTTGAACGCTGTGGTCTCGCGACACACCCTCACCGGCCGGCCCACCGCTGTCTGCCGCGACTGTCCCCTGTGGAGCCTCTGTCCTCTCACCCGAACGTCTCGACGTACGCGACGAGCGCGCTGTCTGTGACCGCCTGTGGCGGTCCGGGGCAGGCCACCGGCTCCGCGGCTTCGTACTCGATGCTGTCGAACAGTCCGTCCCGGCACTCGATGGTCTTCGAGTCGGGCGGGCACGTCGGCCCCGACACCCCGTCCGGCAGGTTGCCCTCGGACTCCCAGTTCCGGAACGGACAGCCGTCGGCGTGGCCGGCGACACGGCCAGCCCCACCGGCGCGGCGCCGAGCGCGGCCAGTACCGTCCGTCGTCGCACAGTTGCAGGTCGGTGCCGTCGCGGGTAAAACGCTGTCCGGTGTCGACGGCGGTTTCAGCGCTCGTCGGCGTCCCGGTCCCTGCGCGCGGAGTGTGAGCGCACCCAGAGTGCACCCGTCCGGGAGAGGCGGGTCCGGTAGGATTTGCCGCGTGCGTCCTGTTCGATGTACCCCTTGCCGCCGGGGCCGAGTCGGTCGACGTTGTAGATGACCTTCGAGCGAAAGGCGTCGGTGTACTCCTCACCGAGGTCCCGCGCGAGCTGCTGGGCGAGCTCCGAGACCGACTCGAACTCGCCGTGTTCGCCCAGTGTGAACAGGATGAGCTCCTCGAACGGGTCGACGTTCGAGAACGACGCGACCGGCAACTCCACGATGTGGCTCCCCTCTATCTCGGTCGCACCGATCGTGGTCCCGCGCTCGTCGAACTCCGAGAGCAGTTCCCGGGTGTCGTCCAGCCACGCATCGACCGACTCGTCGACCTCGAGTTCGGCCACCAGTTCCATCCCGCGGCGCAGTTCCTCCGCGAGCTCCGTCTCCAGGTACTTCTTTGGGGCTGTGTAGTAGGTGTGAATGCGGTCACGGTCGGACTCGCGCTCGACCATGATGGAGTGGGCCGCCGTGGCGAACGCAAACGACACCGTCCGGGGCATCGCCGAGACGTTCACCCAGACCTCGTTGTCGTTCCCGTGGTCGAGTTCCGCGTTGATCAAAATGAAGGCCCGCTCGAAGGCCGCGTCGTAGTCGTACACGTCCGGGACGGTGTGGCGCTCGGTTTCGGCCCCCAGCAGGCTCTGGAAGTCCTGCTCGAGTTTCTCCGCCAGTCGCCGGGAGTACTCGACGTTCGCCTCGCTGCCGACATCGCCCTCCAGCAACACCACCCGGTCGACATCCATCTGCTCGCGCACCAGCGGCGCTATCACCCTGTCGTAGTCGAACCCGACCGGGACGATGTGTGTCTGCATACCTTGTCTGTGGGAGCGACGACTGTAAAAAGGGCGTGTGTCGTCGGGCAGCCGACAGTGCCGGGCCACAGCGGGAGCAGTTAAAACTGGCAGCGGACAGGGGGAGCAGTCGCCGCAGCCAGTTTGCGGGAGCAACAAATGCATGCCTCGTCGCAGCGACGTGGCCGGTGTGACCGGGCGGGCGTCGAGCAATGTGCTCGAAAGCGGAATACATATGAGCCAGCCCTGTACGACGGCACAGACCGTGTGCCGACGTGGTCGCGGTTGGCTGTCGCCTGCAACCGCCGGTCGCCGTCGGGGTGGGTGTTGCATACTGACGACCGGCCGGTGACGAGTCGCATGCACACAGCTGTAGTGGCTCGATGGTTATAAGCGTGTCTTACTGTGCCAGTCGACGGTAACAGGCGGGAACGCGTACCCTCGAGCAACCCTCGATGGGTCGGACTCGTGCCTGTCATGCTGTCTCTGGAGGCGTGGCGAGTCCGGCACACCGGTCGGGAGAGAACTGTCGTGGCGGCCGTCAGGCGCTCCGTGTCTCGCGGGCTTTCGGCCGGAGATTGCCGTAGCCACACTTCCGACACCGGTCTGCGCGCTCTGGATTGCGCGAGTTACAGCGCATACAGACCTGCGTGCTGAAGATTCGCTCCTCTGCCTTGTCGAATGAAGCCATACTGTCTGCTTCTCGCCGGTCCGATTAAGCCCTTCCGATGTCGGGCGGGACGGGCCGAGACGCTCGGCCTGCCGGTGGGCACAGACCGTGGGCGAACCGGGACGCCCGGGCGTGTGCTTCCGGATTCGTCGCCCGCCGTCGCGCTCAGACGCGCTCGACGAGCGTGGCGATCCCCTGCCCGAAGCCGATACACATCGTCGAGAGCCCGTACCGGCCGTCACACGCCGCCAGTTGGTAGGGGAGTTTGCCCACGAGTGCCGCGCCGGTTGCGCCCAGCGGGTGGCCGTGGGCGATTGCGCCGCCCCAGACGTTCGTGCGGTCCCAGTCCGCGCCGGTTTCCGCCAGCCACGCGGTGACCACCGGCGCGAACGCCTCGTTGACCTCGAACCGGTCGATATCGGAAACTGTCATCTCGTTGTTCGCGAGCAGTTCCTGCGTGGCCGGAATCGGGCCGGTGAGCATCGTCAGCGGGTCGACACCGACGACCTGCTGGTCGACGATACGGGCGATGGGGTCCCAGCCGAACCGGTCACAGGCCTCGCCCGATGCGACCAGCACGCCCGCAGACCCGTCGACGATGCCCGAGGCGTTCCCGGGATGGACGACGCCCTCACCCTCGTCGCGGAACACCAGCGGCAGATTCCCGAGCGTCTCCACGTCCGTCTCCGGTCTGGGGTGTTCGTCCTCCTCGACGACTATCTCCTCGCCGTCGTGTTCTGTCTCCACGGGGACGACCTGGTCGTCGTACATACCGGCCTCGCTGGCCTCGCCCCATCGCTGCTGGGAGTCGGCGGCGATGCGGTCGACATCCTCCCGGGAGCAACCCCACTGCTCGGCGATGCGCTCGGCCCCCTCGCCCTGTGTGGTCACCTCCGGGAACGCCTCGAAGTACGACATCGCCAGCGCCTGTCCGTCCAGGTCGCCGTTCTGCATGGGGTTGTCGCTGCCTATCGGGACGCGGGTCATGTGCTCGATACCGCCCGCGACGACGACGTCCTGCAGGCCGCCCCGGACCTGTCCGGCCGCGAAGTTGACCGCCTGCTGACCCGAGCCACACATCCGGTTGAGTTGGACCCCCGGAACCCCCTCGCCCCACCCGGCGACCATCGGCGCGATACGCCCGATGTTCATCCCCTGCTCGCCCAGCGGCGAGACACAGCCGTAGACAACGTCGTCGATATCCTCCCGGCCGTCGAAGCCGTTGCGCCGCTCGAGTGCCACCAGCGGCTCTGCCGCGAGGTCCTGGGGGTGTGTGTCGCTGAACACGCCGTCTTCCTTGCCGAACGGTGTCCGTACCGCGTCGACGATGTATGCCTCCCTCATACGCCGGTGTACGTGTCTCCGTGGCATATACTGTCGGGGTTAGCGAGGGGGCGGAGCACCTACCGCTCGTCTTTGACCCTGTACTCGTTGAGTTTCCCGGTCCTGTCCACCGCGATTGCGCCCTCGTCTTCGAGCTTCCGGAGCTTGTTGTAGATGCGGTGGTCGGGGAAGTCCAGTTCCGCCCGGAGGTCCCTGATGGTCTTTGGCTCCTGCAGGGAGACCAGCAGGGCCTTTTCCAGGCAGTACGAGACGAGCTGGCTGTGAATCGGCGGTTCGATGTTCTCCCGTTGCTTCAATATATCGAGGGTGTCGAGGACGGCAAACGAGAAGTACTGACCGGTCACGTCGTCCTGTCGCTTGACCTCCTCGAACAGCTGGCCCCAGTCGATGCCGGCCTGCCGCGTTATCAGCGCGATGTCCTCGAAATCGCCCTCCCGCTCGGTAATCGACTTGAACAGGAAGATGTCGGTCAGCGAGAGCAGATGAAGACGCAGGCCTCCGTATTCGACGGTCCTGTCGACCCGTCCTCTCATCTCCTCGGTCAACTGGAGCGCCCCGGCAACCGTCTCGACGAAGATGTCGTACCGTGGCGACCCCTCCCGCTCGAAGATAACCGCCGGGTCGAGCTTCTCGTAGGCCTCCTCCAAGTCTCGGCGCTCCTCGTATCCCATCCCACGAAGTGTCTCCCCCAGAGCCATGAAGTCCTCTCTATCCTCAACAACGATATCGAGGTCCTTCGTCGAGTCTTTCAGGCCCCGGAGAATCAGATTTCCGCCGCCCAGCAGGTACGCATCGACCTCGGTTTCGAGCGCCTCGCCCAATTGCTCCAGCCCGCTCCGGAGGCTCTCCTCGGGATGGTAGTCACGGAGGAAGACGTTGTAGTCCCGTGCCAGCGAGACGAACTCCTCCCACGGCAGAAACCGCTCGTTTTGCACGTCCCGCTGGTCCGCGTAGGCCAGCGTGTCGGCCCACTCCTCGACGCAGTCCCACGTGTTCGCCAGTTTCCACAGCTTCGAGGTATCCAGAATCGACCGATGTTCGAGGTAGAACAGGACGGTCATGGCGGTCTGTTTCCGGGTTTCTGCCGCCTTCACGGCGTGGATCAGCACCTCCTCGATGCCGGGAGAGGAGTCGCCCTGATACAGGTACTGTCGTGAGGGATAGTATTCGATGCCGTACCGCCGAAACGCCGAGAACGCGGTCCACTCGCCGTCGTCGTCCGCCCCGTCGTCGACGACCAGTCTCTCGCTGTTCGCCCGGTACTCGGCGTCCCCTTCCGACGAGGCCGTGGCTGTCAGGAACTGTGCCAGCGTCTCGTCGGCGATGCTGTATATCTCGTCCTGTCTTTCCACGGCTCCGAGCGCCCGCAGGTCCTTCAGTGCCGCGTACACCGTCGAGAATGGGAACCCCCGCGTTTCGAGGTCAGAGACTGTTGCGGGACTCCGATGCAGTTCACAGAGAATCTTCTCCTTTCGCCCTGCCAGCAGTTCCATCAGACTGTACTCCCGGGCGAGGTCCGACAGAAGCCGGGCCTCGTACGTGTCGGCGTACTCGACCTCGGTGTTCTTTTCCACGAGGTTTCTCGCCTCAAGTTCGCTCACGAGTTCGGACATCCAGCCCTGATTCCGGCCGAGTTCCGCCGCCAACCCCGACACGGAGTACGAACGCTGCCGGAGTGTCTCCAGTATTTCTATCTCTGCCCGCCTCATTGATTACAACTATACCAATAATATTTAAATATGTATTGGTATAGTTAGAATAAATCGGAAATCATCGCGGAGTCCCATCTCATCCACCGGGTGAGTGACCCGCTGAACAGTGTGCCCTGGCGTGGAGCGGACCATTCGCGTCCGCGCGAACGAAAACTCGGTGGAGCGCTCGCGGGGAAGAGCAGCGACGAGACCGCAGTCATCAGTCAACGAACGGCATCGAGCGCACCGTTTTGTTCGCCTATCACGAAGGCAGGCGTGTGAGCACACCGACCGAAGAACTGCCACCGGACTCCTCGTCGGTCACAGTGACGCGAGACGGGGACTGGTTCGTCGCAATCGACGAAGCAACCGACGTTGCGAGCCAGGGTCGGACGCGCCCAGAGGCGCTCGCCAATCTCGCCGAGGCGCTCGAACTCCACCACGGCGGCGGCGAGGATATCGAGGACGCTGACACATTTCTCGCCACGGGACTCGATATCGACGCTGGTGAACTCGACACGCGGGAACCACGCTGGCCGGCGTGAGCCGTTCGGGAGCACTGTCGGACAGACGTACGGGAACTCCGGGACCGATATGTCACAGGGGCGGAGGGCCGCGAAGAACCGGACGCCCCCTTCACTGGCGGGCGAACATCCGCCAGGATGTTCGTCCGACAGTAGAGCCGAACCGCTTTTGCGCTGTCGTCCCGAACAGTGGGTCAATGCACGACGTGCTAGTCGTCGGGGCCGGTCCCGCGGGGTCGCGGCTGGCCCGCCGTCTCGCCGAGCGTGGACTGGACGTGCTCGCCTTCGAGCAGGGGACTGTCGGTGAGCCACTGGCCTGTTCGGGTCACGTCAGCACCGACATCTGGGAGTTCACCCCGGAGGGTGCCCGCGAACGACTCCTGCAAAACACCATCCGTGGGGCCCGGTTCCACCCCGAGGGGTTCGACGGTGACGCCCACCGCTTTCACCGTGACGAGCAGATATCGGCGGTCATCGACCGCGTTGCGCTCGACGGGGAACTGGCAGAGGCGGCCCGCCGGGCAGGCGCGGCGGTCCGCGAGAACCACACCGTCGTGGGGCTGACCGAGCGCCGCGGGCACGTCGAACTCACTGTCCGTGGTCCCGACGGCGTCGACCACCACCGCGGTCGACTGGTCGCCGGTTGCGACGGGCCCAACTCCCGGGTGCGCACCGAGACGGGCCTCCCCGACCCCGAGGAGTTGCTCCACGGGGTACTCGGCTTCAGTGACGAACCCGACCACGAGGACTTCGTGGACGTCCACCTGACGGTGCCGCGGTTCTTTGCCTGGCGCATCCCGCGGGGCGACGCCGGTGTCGAGTACGGCCTGGCGACCCCGCCCGGCGCGGCGGTCAACGAGTGTTTCGAGGAGTTCACCGACGCCTGCGGTGTCGACCCAGACCGGCGGTGTTCGGGGCTCATCCCGATCGGCCCGCCGTCGACGGTCACCTCCGGGCGGGTCTTTCTGGTCGGTGACGCCGCCGGCCACAACAAACCGTTCACCGGCGGGGGCATCCTCTACGGGATGACCGCCGCCGACTGCGCCGCCGAGACAATCGACCCCGTCGACCCGGCGACGCTTGCCGACTACGAGCAGGCCTGGCGCGAGGAACTCGCCGGCGACATCCGGATGGGACACCTCGTCCGGGCCGGCTACAGCGCGCCAGGCCCGCTCCAGCACACGCTCATGGGGCTGTTCGAGGGCGAGATCGGCGTCCACATGGACCGCCCGACCACGCTGTTCTCCCGCGAGCAACTCCGCGCGATGCTCCCGCGGCTCTGAGAGACTCGCGCCCGCGACATGAGCGCCGCCCTCTGTGAGCGCCGCCCTCTGTGAGCGCCCTCTGTGAGCGGTACCCACTCACTTCACGAGTTGTATCGTGTCGTCGCCGGTGGGGACCGCACAGAGAAAGTCGACCTCCCGGTCGCTCTCGTTGCGGTACCAGTGGACGGTTTCCGCGGGGATGTGGACGGCGTCGCCGGCCGACACCGTGTGTTCGGTGTCGTCGATGCCGACGACGTACTCGCCGTCGAGCACGTACTGCTCGTGTTCGATAGCGTTCGTGTGCTCGGGGACGGAGCCACCGGGCGCGAGTGTGAACCGGCGCAGCGCGAGGGTGGGTGTGCCGTCGCTCTCGTCGAGGAGGACGGCCTTCCGGAGGCCGTCGGCCGCATCGACGGGGTCGGACTCGATAGCTCCTGCCCGGCGAACGAATGGGTCGGACATACTCAGAGATAGCGGTGCTGTCGCTCATAGGTTTCACGCTCTCGGGAGCCGAGGTCGGACTCGCCGTAGCGCAGGTCCCAGATGATTGCGCCGAGCCCGAACACAGCGGCACCGATTCCGAGGAGGGCAAACGGAACCGGGAACGCACCCATCGGGAGCGCGAGCGCCGACACGACCATCAACTGGACACCCTCCTTGTCGCTCGTGTGGCGTCCGGCGGCGACCACCCCGATGCCGATGGCCACGAGCATCACCCACACGAGCGGCACCGCGAGCACCGTCAGCAACGCGAGCGAGAACAGTCCGACAGCGTCGAACAGTAACATCACCGCCGCGAGTCCAACGTACGGGCTCAGCAGCACCACCGACGCCCAGAGACCGGTGGTCAACATCCGGCGCGGGTCGGTCACCACCGCCTCGGTCGTCCGTTCTGTGTACCCACCGAACGTGACGGTCATGATGATGGCGATGCTGACCAGACATAGCGCGGCGATACCCGCCTGGAGCAGCGGTGAGAGTCCGAACACGGTCAGGTCCTGCCCGAGCACGGTCGGCCCCTCCGCCGCCGCCGGCGTCACGAACGCCACCAACACGACGACCAGAGCCGTTCCCCGGCGCAGGTAGCTCCCCACGGGGCTACTGTGTTCCATGAGCGTGGTAAAGACCAGCACGCATATAAAACCACAGGACGGCCACGGTGTCGCCCGGTGACAGGCGTGTGCCGGGACGGGACACATTTTTGTTGCGCTCGGCGGAACTGTCGGTATGGAGTTCGCGGAGTTCCTGCTCGCGGCGAGCACGGCGGACCTCGGGGCAGAGCCTGCCGCCCGCGACACCGCCGACATCCTCGAGTACCGTCTCGACCTCGCCGCCGACGGGCCGGCGGTGCTGGCCGCCTACGACGGGGTCTTGCCGCTGCTCGTGACCAACCGGAGCGAGCACGAGGGCGGGGCGGCCCCCGACCGGCCGGCCAGACTCGACTCGCTCGTGACCGCAGTCGAGCAGCCACAGGTCGCGGCGGTCGATATCGAACTCGCGACAGTCCAGGCGGGCGCAGGCGAGCGGGTTCTCGAGCGCGCCCGCGAGGAGGGTGTCGCCGTCGTCGTCTCCGTGCACGATTTCGACGGGACCCCCGACCGCGAGCGGATGCGCGCGTTGCTCCGGGCCGGCGCCGAGCACGGCGACGTGGCCAAACTCGCGGTGACGGCACAGAATCGCGGGGACGTGCTCGACCTGCTCGCGGTCACCCACGAACTGAGTCCGACCGTCCCGGTGGCGACGATGGCGATGGGCGAGGCGGGACAACACTCTCGGGTGGTCGCACCGCTGTACGGTTCCCGCATCGGCTACGCCCCGGTCGACCCGGCCGACGCCACCGCCCCCGGCCAGTACGACCTCGACACGCTCCGGCGTCTCGTCGACCGGTTGCGCGGCCGGTGACCCCTGGTGACGCTCACCCGGAGACGGTCGCACCCGAACTGCGTGGCGCGACGACACTGACCCGTCCGTCGAGGCCGGCCGCATCGAGCGCGCGCTCGGCGGCCGTCGCCGCGCCGGCGGCGTCGTCGACGCTCGTGACGCCGTAGACGGTCGGCCCCCAGGAGGACTGACCCGCGCCGGCCACGCCCTCGCTGTCGGACAGCGCTGCGACGAGGTCACCCGCCGGGGGGCGGTAGACGCCGCCCTGCTCGTCGGCGTACCACGCGCCGTTGAGTCG
>JAQCNG010000348.1 GCA_028275145.1 Halovenus sp.
GTTGCTCACGAGAGGATATCGTCGAGTCGCTCCAGAATCTGCTGGAGGTAGGCCTTCGTGCGGACCTGCTGGGGGGTCGGGTCGGCCAGTTCCATCTCCTGTTCGACCACCGCGAGGTCGAACGCGACCTGCTCGCGCACCGCCTCCACCTCCACGCGCGGTATCGCCCCCGGTTTGCTGCCTGGTCTCGAGGCCTCCGACCCGCTCTCGTCGCCGGCCGCGGGCACACTGGTCCCGTCGTCGTCGGACCGCTCGCCGCCAGAGACGCCGGTCTCGCCCGACATCGCACCACCCGGGCCGTCTGGAACGGTGTCGTCGGGGGTTTCCACACCGGGGTCGTTTCGGCGGCGTTTGCGCTCCCGCGCGGCGGCCAGGTCGATGTCGAACGCGTCGAGATACCCCTCCTCGCGTATCTCGGCGAGGTCCTCACCGGGGACACGCTCTGTCAGGAGTCGTTCGAGACTCGTGCGGTCGAGGCGACTCCGGAGGCGCGCGACGAGGTCCGGTCGGGCGTCGATGACCTGCGTCGGGTACGAGCGTGCCGTCCCGACCCGGGCGGCGAGGTCCGTCCGCCCGGTGTCCGGCCGTGCGAGATGCGCCAGGACGATTGCCTGCTGGAGGGGGGTGAGGTCCCTGAGTCTCGTCTCCGCGGTGGTCAGTTCCGGGCCGTGTTCGTCCGTGTCGGACTCGCCGTTCAGGTCGGGGTGGAACACGTGGTCACAGAGCGCCCGGAGTTCGTCGGCCGACAGCGGTTCGAGGTCGTAGTCGGCGAGGTGGGCGCGGACGCGGTCCTGCAGTTCGGCCGTCGCACGTGTCCCGTCGGCGTTGACCGCCGCGACCAGCAGCGCCCGGCGCTCGTGCTCGTCGAACTCGCGGCCGTCGTAGGCCGCCGGGATGTCCGACAGCGAGAGTCCGTGGAGATTGAGTTGGCCCGCAAGCGTGAACGCGGTCCCGACCTGCTCGCCGCTCGCGTCACACTCGACCGGTTCCACCTCCGGTGTCATCCCGTCGCGACCCTCGTGGCGCTCGTCGTCGGCGTAGGTAACGTGGACCCGCGCGAGCACCTCCGTCGGATACTCGACCGGGCAGTACGGACAGCGGTACGTGTGCTCGCCGACCGGTGTCTCGTGGTCGTTCTCGCCTGTCATGGTGGGGGGTCACCCCCGAGCGCGAACGCGATGTCGGCCCGCTGGAGCGTCAGTCGGTCGCTCTCGAACGCTCCGGTCACGGTGGTGCCCTCCGCCCCGACCTGTACGTCGTCGAACCCGGTCGTCTCGAGTGCCGTCACCCAGACCGACGGGTGTGTCACACCCGCGACTGTGAGCGTCCCCGAGATGGTGTCGACACCCGCCGCGCTGGCGTTTGCACCGCCCGTGCCTGTCCGGGTGAGCGAGCCGCGGGACCCGGACTGGAGCGCCACGAGTTCCCGCTCGCCGGTCCCGGTGACGCCAACCTCGCTGGGGCCGCCGGCGGACCCGGTCAACACCGGCACGACGAGACGGGTCTGCCGGTCCGACACGTCGAACACCGGCGGTTGCTCGCTGAGCGCGCTTCCGTCGCCGCGCTCGTCGACCCGGTAGACGTGCCCCAGGGCGTAGACGAACGTCGTGTCGTGGGGCGGAATCTCGTAGTGAAGCGCCCGGGTGCCGTACTCGACACCGCCCAGGGCCGCGTCGTCAGACTCGAGACGCAGCTGGACCGCCTGGCTGTCGGTGAGTCGGACCTGCGTGTCGACCAGTTCGAGCTGGAGTTCGCGGCGCTCGTCGCCCTGCGCGACCATGTCGGAAACCTCCGAGTGGACCACGTCGACGTTCGCCTCGCCGGCGGCGATTGCCCCGTCCCGGTCGACGTCCGAGAGCAGGTCGACCCCCGCGACGAACAGCGCGAGCGTGCCCGCGACGGCCACAGAGAACACGACGACGAAGCCCAGCGCGTAACTGACGGCCCGCTCGTCGCGGAGGGAGTCGGTGACGCCGCTGTTACCGGGGGGCGGGTCTGTCGTGGGTGGCTCGGGCTGGGTGCTGGACATCTACTCGAGTGGGTCGAACTGGATGCGGTCGCCGCCGGCCGGCCGGCGGACGAGAACCGGCCCGCCGTCGAGCCGACTGCTCTCGACCGGGGTCGCCGAGACGAAGTTGACCGTCGTGCGCACGTCGCCGTCCTGGGTCGCGAGGACCAGACACTGCCGCTGGCACTCGGTGGCGTACTGCAGCGGTCCGGTCACGTTGCCGGCGTCGGACGCGTTTACCACCTCAACGACGTAGCCACTCGCGTGGACCGAGTCGGCCAGCGCGGCGCGCTCGTCGGCCGTCCCGCCGGGTGTCGCGGCCGCCAACCGGTCGACCGACTGGATGTCACCCGCGAGGTCGTTTCCGTACGCCGCGAGGTCCTCCTCGATTGCCGCGTCCGTGTTGGCGTCGAAAAAGACCGTGCCGGCGGTGCCCAGACTCACCAGCACGATTGCCGCGATACTCAGGTTCAGGATGTACCCCAGCGGACTCGAGACACCCCGGTCGCGTGATGCCCCCGACATCAGTTGGTTTGTGTACTCTGGTTCGGCTTCCCTCTTATAGTTCGGGCTTGAGGAGGAATTAGCCGCGGCCGGGACCGGAAACCGCGACCTCACCCGGTAACGGGCAATCCGAAGGTTGAATTGAGCCCGCGGTGTACGCCCGGGTATGTCACTGGAGCGCGAGCGAGCGGAGGGCTGTCCGCGGTGTGGTGAGACGACCTTCTACCGGGCGGCGAGCACCGAGATTCACCTCGGAGAGAAGGTCAAGTGGCGGTGCACGGGCGAGGGCTGTGACTACAGTTTCGTCCGCATCGGCGACGCAGTCGACACCGCGACGGCGTAGCGGCCGGGGATCAGACGAGTCGCTCGACAGCGGCCAGAACGTCCGCCCGGACATCCTCGGCCGGACGGGAGGCGTCGATGCGGAGGAACCGGTCGGGGTCGTCGGCGAGCAGGCGCTCGTAGTTGTCCCGCACGTCCGCCAGGTGGGTCGCCGTCTCGAACTTGTTTGTTGCGCCGCTTCGTCTGGCGCCGGTTTCCGGGTCGACATCCAGATAGATAGTCGCGTCGGGTGGGCGGGTCCAGGGCCGGTGAACCGCCCGGACGAACGCCACCGCGTCCTCGAAGCGGTCCGCGAGCGTCGCCCCCTGGTATGCGTACCGGGAGTCCGAGTACCGGTCCGAGATAACAACGTCGCCGCGGTCGAGCGCCGGCCGCACCGTTCGCGCGAGGTGTGCCGCGTGGTCGGCGGTGTACAGAAACAGTTCCGCGAGCGGGTCCGCGTGCTCGTCGGCCACCGAGCGCCGGACCGCCTCCCCGTACCACGAGGTGGTCGGCTCCCGGGTGAACGTCGCGTCCCCGAGCACCGACGACTCCCGCAGCGCCTCCATGCAGGTGGTCTTGCCGCTCCCGTCCAGACCCTCGAGCGTCAGGAGCATACCTGACCCTCGGCACGTTCGGGTTTCAACGTACCGGTCGCCGGCGCGGTCGTCGGTTCCCCGGTCGGTTGCCGGCACGGTCACGCGGTCGACTGTAGGTCGCCGGCACGGTCACGCGGTCGACTGTACACTCTCTGGCACGCGCCCGCTCGCGAGAACGACGAATCCCAGGCCGAGGCGGTCCTCGACGTGGTCGACGGTGCCCTCGAACAGGGCGTCGACAGAGTCGTCCCACCTGCGCTCGAGGTTGCGCGTGGGCGAACGCAGGCGCAGTCGGTGGCCGGGCGCGGTCAGGCGGGTGAACGCACGGAACAGGAGGTTGGCGGGCCGCAGTGCCGGCCGGTTGCTCCGGGCGGCGTTCAGGAGTGCCACGCGGCCTCCCGGCCGAACGGTTCGCACCCACGACCGGACGGCCGCGCCGGGGTCGTCGAACATCCCGACGACGAACGTCGACACCAGCGCGTCCGCAGTCTCGACCGGTGGCCGTGTCGCGTCCCCCTGCACGACGTGGACGTTCGCCCAGTCGTTGCGCTCGGCGCGCCGGCGGGCCTGCCGCAGCATCGCCCCGACCAGGTCGACACCGACGACAGTCCCCTCGGGACCGACCCGCTCGCGCAGCGCCGGAAAGTTCGCACCCGTGCCACAGCCCATATCGACGACAGTGTCACCCGGCGAGAGCGCCAGTTCCTCCACACAGCGAGCGCGCCAGGGCCGTACGGCCGGCGCTGTCGCCACCGTGTCGTAGATGCCCGCACACGTCCCGTAGAACGTGTCCGCGAGGTGGTGTGTCTCACTCACGGCAGGTCCACTGCCGAAACACTCGCCCCCGAAGCTCTTAACTCACCCGCCGAGGTCGGGGTGAGCCTCGCGGAGTCGACGGGCGACGGTCGGCGCGTCCGACCCGAGCGCGTACAACACCGGTTCGACACCGAACCCGCCGGTCTGGTAAAGCACTGCCGTGTCGGGTCGGTCACCGAGCGCCGCCGGAACGGCCGTCTCGGTGTTCGTCTCCGCGTCGAACTCGGCGGCCTGGTGGCCCCGCTCGACGAGCGCGTCGCGCAGTTGGCGGTCGTACCGGACGTTCAGGGCCGCCCGGGCGTCGCTGCCACCCCGGCGGGCCGCGAGCAACACGCCGGCGACGTGCTGGCTGACGCCGAAGGCTGGCTCTCCCGGGATGGTGACCTGCCCGCGCACGTC
>JAQCNG010000355.1 GCA_028275145.1 Halovenus sp.
ATCGAGCGGTTCGCCGAGGACGACGAGACGCTCTGGGTGGTTCGGGAGACAGCGGTGGGAGAGGTAACTGCCGACGATGTCACGTTCGGTGGCACGACGGACAAGTCCTACCGCTTCGCACAGACGTACAACGTCGACCCGGTCGCAGAAGAGGTCAGGTCCTCCGAGGAGGAACAGGTCGAAGCGGAGCGACGAAAGCGGGGAGATGCCTGATGTCGGCAGTCGACACGGACCTGGGCGGGCCCGAGGAGCTCTCCGAGCGCGAGCAGCGTGCGGTAGAGACCCAGCTGTTCCGTCTCGCCGACGACGAGTTCGTCCAGGCCGAGCGATACACGTTCTGGCAGGTGCGAGCGCCGACGCTGGAGTCGGACCTGGCCATCAGCAACAACGCACAGGATGAACTCGGCCACGCGCGCCTGTGGTACGACGCCATCAGGCAGCTGGGCTACTCCGAGGAGTCGCTCATCTGGGAGAGCGACCCGGCCGACTTCCAGCACAGCACCCTCGTTGAGCTCCCGTTCGAGGAGGGCGACTGGGCGGGCGCGATTCTCCGGGCCTACCTGTACGATGCGGCCGAGGAGATACGCCTCGCGGCCCTGGCGGAGTCGACATACCGGCCGATTCGGGACCGGACGAGCCGCGTCCAGGGCGAGGAGGCGTACCACCTCGAACACGCCGTGAGCTGGCTCGAACGACTCGCCGCCGACGAGGAGGGCAGAGAACGGCTCCAGACCGCGCTCGAGGAGCTCTACCCGTACGCGCTGACGCTCTTCGAGCCCGCTGGCGACGCCGAGTCGGATATCGTCGAACTGGGCGTTCGGAGCCGGACACTCGAGGAGATGCGCACGGAGTGGGCACGAGGCGTCGCGACACAGTTGACAGAACTTGGACTCGATATCCCCGGGGCTGGGCCGGCGACTCCGACCGGTCGGAACGGCCGACACACAGACCACTGGCGCAAACTGTTCGAGGAGATGACCTCGACGTACCGGAACCTCGGCCGCGACAGCGCAACCAAGATAATAACAGAGGAAAACAATGAGTAGCGACTACGGCAGACCCCGTGCGGACCCGGACGCGACGGTCTGTTCCTACACCGACTACACCGACGGGACACACGACGAGGAGGCAATCCCTGCAACCGGCGACGGTGCCGAGGGACTCGAACGGGCGGTCTGGGCCAGTCTGTACGGTGTCGAGGACCCCGAGATGCCGGTCAGTGTCGTCGACCTGGGGCTCGTGTACGGTCTCGAACTCGATGACGGCGAGGTCACGGTCGACATGACGCTGACCTACACCGGTTGTCCGGCCCGCGAACTCATCCTCGAGGAGGTCGAGGCGGCCGCGGAGTCGGTCGACGGCGTCGAGGCGGCCGAGGTCCGCCTGGTCTGGTCGCCGGACTGGTCGCTCGACCTCGTCACCGAACAGGGCAGAGAGGCACTCGAGGTGTTCGGTCTGAGTTTCCAGGATGTCTGAACGGGACCCGAGCGTCACGACGGGCGAGGAGGCGACCGACGTGGAGTGTCCGTACTGTGGGTCGACAGACACCGAGCGCGACCACCCGAAGGGGCCGTCGCTGTGTCGCTCGATGTACTACTGTAACGCCTGTGGACAGCCCTTCGAGACGTTCGGCTGAGCCCTCAACCGGCCGACCCGGGAACCGACAGCCCCTCGCGCCGCCCGTCGAGCACGCCGAACTGCTCGCCGCGGCGTCGTTCCAGCCAGTACAGCAACCGCTCGGCCCACCCGAGTTTCCGGCGTTTCTCCGCGCTCACCGACGGGTCGTCGAACTGCCAGCCCGGAAAGACCAGCCGTCGTGCGCCGAGCGCGTCGGCGAGAAACGCCGCACGGTCGCCGTCGGTGAACCCGCCGTGGTTGTGGACACCGGCAATGGGCCGGGCCTGTGTCGTCGGAATCACCGCGTCGGCGTCGAGGTCGGGAACAACCGACCGGAGTTTCGCCCGGTTGTCACCGTGTGCGTGGACGGCGACTGGCGTGCCCTCGTCGGTCAGTTCCCGGACCGTGTCGGGGGCCTTGTCCAGGTCGGTCACCATGCAGTCGACGGCGAGGCCGTGCGCCCGGAGTCGCGCGGCCGCGTCCGAGGCCGCGACGACTGCATCCGCCTCGCGGACGAGCGCGAGGTCACGGTCCAGGCGGTCGGCACCCCCGGCAACGGCGACGGTCCCGTCTGCGATGTCCAGTCCCCCGGGGTCCAGACCCGGTCCGGAGAGCAGGTCAGCCAGGAGGTCCCGCGCACGCTCGTCGGCCCCGCGGCCGTACCCGAAGTCCGCGAGCACCGCCTCGTAGACCGGTTCCCACTCGGCAAAGCGCATCAGACCACCGCGAGCGCCGCCCGGAGTTCGGGGGGTTCCTCGACGGCGGCCGCGAGGTCCCGCAGCGAGCGCACGGAACCGGCCAGCACCACCTCGCCGGTGGCGCCGTCACCGGGGCCGGCCCCGACTGTCAGCACGTCGCGGTCGACAGCGAGCGCGTGGAGTCGGCGCCGCGATTCCGCATCGAGTCCGGAGAGCGTGTAGACCCGCGAGACAGCCGCGGTTGCGCCGTCGTCTCCGGCCGGGTTGGCGTCACCCGCGGGGTCCGGTGGTCCGGAGCGGACACGGTCGATGTGCCGGTCGGCCTCGGCGGCGCTCGTCACGTCGAGTTCCTCGACCCGGATGTCGTCGACGGTTTCGGTCGTGCGGTCGCGGGCGAACGTGTTGCCGACGAGTGCGGCATCGCGTGTCTCGGCGACGTCGTGGGTCCGGACGACGTGGGCACCCCGTTCGACGGCCATCGCCGTCGCCGCCAGCGAGACGGGCAGGGCCTCCTCCGTCGAGCGGTCCGCGACCGTCCGCAGGAAGTTCTTCCGGTTGATCGAGACCAGCATCGGGTGGCCAACCGCGCGGAACTCCCGCAACCGGCGGAACGTCTCGCGGTCGTCCGCGACGGTCTTTGCCTCGCTCCAGCCGCCAAACGCCGGGTCGACGATGGTCTTGTCGGTGAGTCCGTTCCGACCCAGCGCCGCGTAGATGTCGTCGACCTCCTCGAGCGCCCCCGGTCGCTCGAGGTCCGGCGGACTCGCCATCTTCGAGACTGCGACGTCGTACTCCTCGCAGACGCGGGGCATCTCGGGGTCTGCGAACCCGCAGATGTCGTTGACCATCTCGAACCCCTCCTCCAGTGCCGTCTCGGCCACCTCGTGATAGCGCGTCTCGATAGAAAAGACGGCGTCACCGCCCGTCGAGTGCATGGCCGCGACGGCCGTATCCAGTCGGTCGAGTTCCTGCTCGGCCGACAGCACGTCGAAGCGCTTGTTCGCCGATTCGAGGCCGATATCGACGATGTCGGCTCCCTCGTCTATCATCTCGTCGACGTAGGTTGCGGCCTCGCCGGGGTCGTCGAACACCGACGGGTCGTAGGGTGACTCGCGGCTGACGTTCAACACACCCATTATACGGGGCGGGTGCTCGTCACCAATCTCCAGTCCTGCGGCATCGACCGTTCGCATATCTACCTGTTGGCTGGCAGCCTCAAAAGCCGGTCGATACCACGTCCGGACAGGGAAACTGGACCGGGCGGCCCGGAGTCGAGGGGTTCAAGTGTCGCCTGACCGGTGATACAGGTATGGTAGACCACGGACGCTCGCTCCGCAAGCGCACAGGTGGCCGGTTGCGGCCCAACCGCGACAGACGAAAGCACGAACTCGGCTCCGAACCGACGGAGACGCGGGTCGGCGAGACGAAACTCAAGACAGTCGACACGCGCGGCACCGGCGAGAAGATACGGGCACTCCGTGTCGACTCCGCCAGCGTCGCTACCGACGACGGGACGGTTGCCGCCGACCTGGAGGACGTCGTTGAGAACCCCTCGGACCCCAACTACGCGCGGCGAAACATCGTCACCCGTGGCGCTATCGTCGAGACCAGCGCCGGGCGGGCCCGCGTGACCTCACGACCGGGACAGGACGGGCAGGTCAACGCCGTCCTCGTCGAGTAACCCGGTTCGCGCTGCGTTCTCTCAGGGACGGGGGGCGGCCTTCTGGAGTGCGCTCTCGGCGATGTTCGCGCCGTAGGCGCCGGTCCGGGACAGCGAGTCGATGACGAGTCCGAGCACCTGCGCCAGCTGTGGGTCGAACTCGTGTATCTCCGCGTCGACACGACGGGTCAGTTCCTCGACCGTCTCGACGTTCAACCGGGCCTCGGTGGCGCGGTCGACCGCCTCGTCGCCGTTGTCGGTCAGCAGTGCGTCCATCGCCATCTCGGGTATCCGGGCCGCCTCGTCGTGGAGCTCCCGCAGCGGGTCGGCCGCAGTCTCGGGTATCGCGCCGACCTCCAGCGAGAGCTCCGCAATCTTTGTTGCGTGGTCGGCGATTCGCTCGAGTTGCCTGGCGCTCGACTGCAGGTCGTATATCGTCTCGCGGGGAAAGCCGATCTCGTTTGCCGCGGTCGGGTTGCGAAGCACCGTCCGAAACACCCGTGAGGTCATGAACCAGAGCCGGTCGACGTCGTCGTCGCGCTCGACAACGTCGTTTGCGAGCTGGCTGTCGTCGGTCACGAGCGCCTCGACGGCGTCGTCGAGCATCGTCAGGGACACCAGATGCATCCGGTTGACGGCGTTCTCGATGGAGAGCTCCGAGGAGTCGAGCAGGTCCTGGAGCATCATCCGGTCGGGCATCTCCTCGATGACCTCGAGTCCGACCAGTCCCTGGGTCGCATCGCGGACAGTCCTGCGCTGTCCCGCCGTCATCTGGTCGGTCGTGAGTGTGATGACGTCGAACCCACTGACGTACATCGTCATCACCGCCCGCTGCAGTTCCTCGCCCGTCAGACCGCTGATGTCGAGTTCCCCCTGTGTCCGCCCCTCCTCGCGCTGTGGTGTCAGCAGTAACAGGTCCTCCTCTGCGTGGAACTCTACGGTGGTGCCGCTGCTGACGTTGTTTGCTGTTGCCCAGTCTTTCGGTAACGATACCGTGTACGTCGACCCTCCCGTGACCTGAACCTTGCGTGTCTCCATGTCCGGTGATTGCCTACGGAACTATAATAAATCTCCGCTATCTATAGAACACTGTATAAAAATAAATATACAAAAAGGCGGAGGCGGGACACTCGAGGACGCGGTTCCGTCCAGCGCGGCGAGTCATACGGTCGTGCGTGGTTATTTTCAGCACTGGGTGGCAATCTCGATTGGTTCACAGGCTGAAACGCCCAGTCAGTCACACCATAGCGGTAAGAACACGCGGACCCCGGCCGACCGTCACACAGGCCGGGCCGCTGGTCGGTTGTCGGAATCTACAAGAGTTCCAGTCCCCGAGAGACGTGTAGATGGTACGCAGACGGCGGTTGCTCGCGCTCGCCGGGGGAACAGCAGTCCTCGGACTCGCGGGTTGTGCCGAGCAGAAATCCGAGTTTCTCGTCACACAGACGCGTCTCGTACACCGGGAGGGCGACAGGCAGTACGACTACCCACAGGATATCCTCTACGAGGTGAGCATCGAGAACACCGGACCCCAGCGCCAGGAGGGCCGTGTCGAGATGAGACTCGTCTACGAACCCGGGGACGGCGAGAGCAGATCCTGGTCGAAAACAGACCCAATCTCGCTCTCGCGGGGAACCTCGGTCCAGGAGCAGTACGTCTTCGAGGACGTGTTCGACCTGGACCGGGATACCGACGACTACCGACTCGAGGCCGAAATCGTGCAGGACGGGGGATGACCGGCGGCCCTGGTCACGACCCGGGTCAGACTAGAGCGGACCACCGCAGCGCCCGCCGTCGAGGAACGGCCGCTCACAGTCGAGGGCAGGTCAGCGCTCGCTGTCCAGAAATGGGAGCACCGCCCCGGCAACCGCGTCGCGTTGTTCCTCGTAGACGGCGTGGCCGCCGGACACGAGCGCGAGGGTGCCGTCGAGGCGGCGGGCCGCCTCGCGGTGGCGTTCCAGCGGGACCAGCGGATCCTGTCGCCCGCCGACGACGAGTGCCGGGGCCGACACCGCTGCCAGCACGGAGTCGTCGAACCCGAGCATCGCCTCGCAGGAGTACTCGACGTCCCCGGGAGCCTCGGGTTCGGGGAGCAACCGGGCACCGGCGCGGTACATCGGCGGGACGAACAGGCGGCGTGTGCCCGCGTAGACGGTCCGGATGTAGTCCATGTGCAGCGCCCGATAGCGCCGGGCGGCGGCGTGGTCGCGCCACCGCTGGATTGTCTGGCGGCCGTAGGTCCCCGGACCGGTTCCGCAACTCACCAGCACGAGTCGCCTGACGAGGTCCGTCTGGGCGGCGAGATGTGCCCCGATAGCGCCGCCGAGCGAGATGCCAATCACGTTCGCGGGCCCGAACTCGGCGAGTGCGTCCGCGTAACCCGCGGCCATCTCCGCGGCATCGACATCCGGGGGCAGACCCGGTGGACGCGCCATCACCCTGACATCGTACTCCCGGTAGGCACGAAAGTAGTAGCCCGCGAGCGTCAGCGTGGTCAGCAGGTCCGGGTCGTTCCACCAGCCGATCCCGTCGAGAACGCCCGTGAGGATCACCAGCGGTTCCTCACCCGACCCGAACCGGTGGTACGGGTGGCCGGTTGGCCCGCTTCCGTACTCGAGCATCACCCCTCGATGTACTGGTTCTCCCACTCGTAGCGTCGTGCCAGCACGTCGCGACCCGCCTGTGTCAGCGTGTAGGAGTTGGTCCGCTTGTCGATCTCGCCTTTCTCGATGTGGCCTTTCTCGACCAGCGTGTCGAGGTTCGGGTACAGTCGCCCGTGTTGAATCTCGGACTCGTAGTACTCCTCGAGTTCCTCTTTCACCGCCAGTCCGTGCGGTTCGTCGAGTCCGGCGGTTACGTAGAGAATGTCGCGCTGAAAGCCTGTGAGGTCGTCCATGTCTGTCTGGATATAATAGCCGAAACATATTAATCTTATCGTAATACACGCGAGATATGTTTATAAGAAAGTACCTCTGGCCACAGCGTCGTCTCCGGCTACGAGAGCCGGTCGGTGAGGGCTGTAACAACAACGTCGTAGGCCGCGACGGCGTTCTCGACCCGGACGGGGTCCGAGATCATGTTGAAAAAGCCGTGTATCAGTCCGGGGAAGTTGTGGTAGGAGACGGGCACGTTTGCCCGGTCGAGTCGTTCCGCGTAGGCCGCCCCGTCGTCACGGAGCGGGTCGAACCCCGCCGTGAGCACCGTCGCCGGCGGGAGCCCCGAGAGGTCCCGGCAGAGTCGCGGTCTGGCGTAGACGTTGCCCGCGTCGATGTCGTCCCCGAGGTACAGGTCGCGGTACCAGTCCATCAGGTCGGCCGTCAGAAAGTACCCCTCTGCGTTTTCCTCGTAGGAGTCGGTCTCTGGGGCGTTTCCCGTCACCGGATACACGAGCACCTGGTGTGCGATGTCGGGGCCGTCGCGGTCCCGGGCGAGCAGTGCGGTGGCCGCCGCGAGGTTGCCGCCGGCGCTGTCGCCCGCAACGACGAGTCGGTCCGGGTCCGCGTCGAGAGTGGGTGCGGTGGCTGCTGCCCACTCAAGCGCTGCGTAGCTATCACGCAGTGCCGCCGGGAACGGGTGTTCGGGGGCGAGGCGGTAGTCGACGCTGACCACCGGGTAGCCCGTCTCGATTGCCAGCTTCCGGCACGGGCCGTCGTGGGTGTCGACACTCCCCATCGCGAACCCCCCGCCGTGGAAGAAAAGCACCAGCGGCCGCTCGCTGTGTGTCTCGCGCGGGTCGTACACCCGCACCGGCAGTTCGCCCGCCGGGCCCGGTATCGTCCTGTTCTCGACCGACGGCAGGCTGATATCCGCGGGCCCGGCGCCGAACTCGTCGAACAGCTGGCGTGCCTGCTGTGGGGACACCTCGTGAAGGTCGGGCATATCCAGCGAGTTGTACAGTTCGAGAAACGACTGCACGTCCGGGTCCGGCGCGCCGGCCCGGGTCGGAGAGAAGGCTGTCATCGACGGCTGTTCGGTCCGGAGAGTAAAAACAGTCGCATATCACAGCCGCGAGACCACGGCCCGGGCGAGCGACTCGAACGCGGCGTCCTCGGGGACTACGTCAACCGCGATGCCGGCCTCGCGGGCAGTCCCGGCTGTCGGTTCGCCGATTGCCCCGACGACCGCCCCCTCGAGCCCCGCACGGGCGCGGTCGGCGATACCCCGCTCCGTGGCCGCATCGAGAAAGTGCTCGACGGTCAGCGACGAGCTAAACAGCGCGGCGTCCAGTTCGTCCGCGGCGGCCCGCTCGGCGGAGACACCGCTCCCGTCGGGCCGGGTCAGTCGGTACAGCACCGTCTCGTGGACGTACGCCCCCGCAGCCGTCAGTCCATCGAGCAGCGTCGGGGAACCGTGGTCGCTGCGGGCCACCTCGACACGCGCGCCCCCGACCTCGCCGGCGAGACACTCGACAAGTCCGTCCGAGGAGTACGTCTCGGGGACGATGTCGACGGTGAAGCCGGCGGCGGCGAGCGCATCGGCGGTCGCTGGACCGATTGCACAGAGCCGGCCACCCGGCTCCCAGTCGGCCGACAGCAGGTCGGGGGCTGTCTTGCTGGTCAACACGGTGTATGCGCCGTCGGTCCGGGGCTGTGTGCCCGTCGGCTCGACGGCCAGCATCGGGTCGCCCAGCCCCTCGACGCCCAGGTCGGCCAGCAGGGCAAGCGCCCGGTCCAGGCGCTCGTCGGCCGGTCGGAACACCGCAACTGTGGGTTGCTGGCTGTGGTCGCTCATTGCTCGTTCTGATGCACTGTCGTCGGCTCTCTACGCCCGCTTCGCGTCGTCGGGGTCCTCCCGGCGCGCCCGCTCGACCAGTTCGGCGGCCCCCTCCGTGGCGAGGTCAGCCGCGAACTCGGCGGCGGCCCCGGCGTGGCGTTCGACCGGCAGTTCCCGCGTCTCACACACCTCCTCGGTGCCGTCCCGGGAGAGGATGCGGGCGGTTGTGGTGACCACCGCCCCCTGCAGGCGGGCGTGGACCCCGACCGGGGCGACACAGCCACCACCCAGTTCCGCGAGCACCGCCCGCTCGACGGTCACCTCGACGCGCGACGGCGGGTGGTCGATGGCGCTGTGGATGCGCCGGGCAGTCTCGCCCTCCAGCGCGGTCACCGCGATGGCCCCCTGTGCCGGGGCGGGTACGAACGACCGCGGGTCCAGCCGTTCGACCGGCACCCCGTCCAGCAGGCCGCTGCGCTCGAGACCCGCCGCTGCCAGACAGATGGCGTCGTACTCGGTGTCGACATCGCGCCCGAGTGCGCGTCGCTCCACCTCCGAGAGGCCCTCGAACCACTCCTGTGGCGAGCGGTCGAACTCCCCGTCGGTCTCGGCGTCGGCCTCGTCTGACCCGTCTGTGGCCTCCTCGTCGAGTTCGCCGGCGGCCGCGAGTCGCCGCTCGTGTTCGCGCTGGCGGGCGGGGGCCAGCAGCTTCTCGACCCGGGTGTCGACGTTGCCCCGCAGACCCGCGATGTCGAGGTCGGGGCGGTCGGCCAGCAACTGCGCGCCGCGTCGAAGACTGGAGGTTCCGACTGTGGCGGCCTCCGGAAGGTCCGCGAGCGGTGTTCCGTTCGGCGTGACCAGCACGTCCCCGGGCGTGCCCCGCTCGGGAACCGCCGCGACCACGAGTTCGTCTGGCTGCTCGGTGGGCATATCTTTCATCGAGTGGACGGAGCCGTCGAGCTCCCCCGAGAGCACGCGCTCGTCGAGGCTACGGACGAACGCCCCCGTGGTGCCCAGCCGGTGGATGAGCTCCTCGCGGAGCTGGTCGCCGGTCGTCTCCACCTCCACGAGCTCTGCCGTGATGCGTCGCTCCGCGAGCAGCTGTGTGACCGTGTTGGCCTGTCGACGGGCGAGATGCGACCCGCGTGTGGCCAGTTCCAGTTCCATCCCGCGAGCACTCATTACCTCGTTGTGGTCGGTCCACGCTCAAAAGCCCGTTCTCTCGGGGCCGCCCCGGCGGTCCGGTGGCCGGACGCGAGACACCAGCCCGAGTGGGCAGCTCAGTCCGCGCCCGCGAGCACCGATGAGAGTGCGGTCGGCCTCTCGGCGTCGCTCCGGTCAGAAACCGCGATGTCGATGTGGTCGCCGGTCAGCGAGAGCCAAACGTCGTCGATGCGGCGGACGTACTCGCTGGTGTGTTTGCCGGAGCGACACAGCCGGATCTGTTCCTCGAACAGCCCCACCTCGGTGAGCGTGTCGACCTTCCGGTAGGTGGTCGAGAGCGGGAGCCCGCAGGCGTCCGAGAGCTCACTCGTCGACAGCGCCTCCCTCTCGGCGGCCTGTAACAGCGTCCGGCAGTCCTCGTCGGCGAGTGCCGCGAGCAGTTCGCTCGCCTCCTCGCCCTCGACTGTGCGGTCAGTGCCGCTGCGAGCGTCTCCATCTGGCCCCTGTGCTCGGCTCATACGTCTCTGTATGGTCGCTCGGTCAACCAGTACCCACCACGGATATAATGGGGGGTTTATAAACATCGTGAGTGTTCGCGCCTGCAGTCGCGGGCAGATGGCCGTCGGAGTTATGTCCGCAGGGTCGCAAAGGCGGGTATGATAGATATGCGCAGCGACACGGTCACGCGACCGAGCCAGGAGATGCGCGAGGCCGCCCGCGACGCGCCGGTGGGCGACGACGTCTACAACGAGGACCCGACGGTGAACAAACTCGAGAGCCGGGTGGCCGAGCTGCTGGGGACCGATGCCGCCCTGCTGGTCCCGTCGGGGACGATGGGCAACCAGGTCGCCGCGCGCACCCACACCGAGCGGGGCCAAGAGGTGCTCTGTGAGCGGGAGAGCCACGTCTACCGGTGGGAGCTCGGCGGACTCGTCCAGCACGCGCAGCTCCAGCCACGGACCCTCGACGGCGGCGAGCGGGGCGCACTCGCCCCAGAACAGGTCCGCCAGGGGTACGTCGAGGAGGACGGCCACCGACCGGGAACAGGGTTGCTCGCCCTCGAGAACACACACAACGCGAGAGGTGGCAGAGCACTGTCGGTCGAGACAATCGCGGCCGCGGCAGAGACGGCCCACGAACTCGACGTGCCGGTCCATCTCGACGGGGCACGGCTGTTCAACGCGGCGGCCGCACACGACGGGTCGGCGGCGGCCTTCGTCGAGCACGTCGACAGCGTGATGTGCTGTCTCTCGAAGGGGCTGGGTGCGCCGGTCGGGTCGGTGCTCGCAGGCTCCGACGCGTTTATCGAGCGGGCCAACCGGACCCGGAAACTGATGGGTGGCGGGATGCGCCAGGCGGGCATCGTCGCCGCACCGGCACTGGCGGCGCTGGGGAACCGCGACCGTCTCGCGGCGGACCACCGCCGTGCCGAGCGCCTCGCCGCCGGACTCGACCGCATCGAGGGGCTGACCGCACACGACCCCGAGACGAACATCGTGCTCGTGAGCACCGAGCGGCCCGCCGAGACGGTGCTCGCGGACTGCGAGCAGGCGGGTCTGCTGGGCGTCCCGTTCGACGACCATCTCGTGCGCTTCTGTACACATCTTGACGTGACCGACGACGATATCGACGCCGCAATCACGGCGGCCGAGCGGGCTGTCGGTGGCGCGTGAGACGCGGCCACTCCCGGCGCGCAGCGACAGACGGAGTCGAGCCAGTCACGCACAGCCACGAACTGGCAGACCCACGCTGTCGACATCGAGGTGACCGTCGACGGCGAGGCGATAGTCGAGGAAACCCGCGAACTGGACAGCAGCGAGAGAACCGCCGACTGTTCGCGTTCACCTGGCAGGACGACCACGGCCCGGACGCGTTCTATCGCTGACCAGCCAGATTGCGAGGAGACCAACTGTTATCTGCCTCCGGTCCGGTCAACTGTGTATGGACGTGAGGCTACTGGAGGCCACGGAGGACCCGGAGCGACTCATCTGCCAGGCGGCCCGCAACGACTACATGGAGGAGTACGTCGGCGACACGCCCTTCGAGGAGGTGATGGCGAGCGTCGAGGGCGACACGCTGGCCGGGCGCAAGGAGACGCTCATCGGCCACCTGCTCGCCCACGGCCACTTCGGCCCGTTCGAACACCCCCACGCCACGTTCGCCATCGAGGGGGTCAGTCGGTCGTGTATGGCACAGATCACCCGCCACCGACACGCTTCGTTCGATGTCCAGTCGATGCGGTACGTCGAATTCGACGAGGAGGACCCCGAACCTGGAGACGTCTACGTACACATTCCAGAACTCGACGAGGCCCACATCGCTGGCCGGAACGCAGAGATTGCTGATGAATACAAAGGCGAATCCGACGAGGAGTTACTCGACCGGCGACGTGAACGCTACCACGAGTCAATCGAAGACTCGTTCGACGCATACAACGAACTCCTTGACCTCGGTGTTGCGCCAGAAAACGCTCGCATGGTCCTGCCAATCGGAACGAAGGTAAACATGGTCGTTTCTCTCAATGCACGGATGCTCATGCACGTAGCTGACATTCGCAGCGCGGCAGATGCGCAGTGGGAGGTCAGAGAGATGACAAACCAAATTCTCGAACTCGCCGGGGAGTGGTGCCCGCTCACCTTCGAGTACTACAACGAGGAGATGAAAGGCCGGAAGAACAGACTCGCGCCGTAGAGCAAAGAGCCGACGGACTCCTCAGGAGAACTCCTCGGTGATATCCGCCGAGGAGATGATACCGACGTAGTCCCCGCCGTCGAGGACCGGCAGGTGACTGATACCGAAGGTGGTCATCATCGCGGCGGCCTCGCCGGCCCGGAGCGTTGGCGGCACCGTCTCGACAGACTCGGTCATCAGGTCCGACACCTCGAGGGCAGAGCTGTCTTTCTCCTGTGCGACTGCCTGCATGATATCGGAACTCGTGATTATCGAGGGAGGACTGGTCGTCACCAGCAGCGCGTGAATGTCCTCGGAGCGCATCCGCTTTGCCGCCTCGCTCACGGATTC
>JAQCNG010000038.1 GCA_028275145.1 Halovenus sp.
CGGGTCGGCCGGCGCAAGATATTCGTGCTCGCGGGACTGGTGCTCATCGCCGTCGCCGGTGTCTCTTACTCCTTTGCGACGAAGTACTGGCATCTCGTCGGACTGCGCGTGCTCCAGGGTATCGCCGGCGCACTCATCATCCCGACCACCGTGGCGCTGGTCAACGACCTCGCGTCCGATGACAACCGTGGCGGGAACATGGGCACGTACAACACGTTCCGGCTCGTCGGGTTCGGTGTCGGCCCAATCGCCGGCGGCGCCGTCGTCGGCTTTGGTCCCTACTCGTTCGAACTCGGTGCGCTCGCCGTCTCGTTTACGGGGTTCGACGCGGCGTTTTACTTTGCCGCGTCGACTGCGGTGGTGAGTTTCCTGCTCGTGTTGTTCACCATCCGTGACCCCGATATCGAGCCAACCGACCCCGACTCGAGTTCCTCGGGGGTTCGGGTGCTCGACCGTGGTGGCGACCACCTGCTCGACCCCGTGTTCGCGCTCGGTGTCGTCTCGTTTTTCATGGCGCTCGGCATCGCCGTGTTCGCGACGCTGGGTGAACCGGTCAACAGCCGACTCGGGCAGGGGGAGTTGATGTTCGGCCTCCAGTTTGCGGCGTTCGTGCTGGCACAGATTCTCCTGCAGGCACCGATCGGTCGTGCGACCGACTTCTACGGCCGGCGCCGGTTCATCCTCGTCGGCACACTGTTGCTCGTTCCGACGACACTCGCACAGGGGTTCGTCATGGACTCGTGGCTGATGGTGGCCGCACGGTTCACACAGGGTGTCGCCGGCGCGATGGTGTTCGCACCCGCGCTCGCGCTCGCCGGCGACATCGCCTCCCCCGACCAGTCGGGGTCGACACTGTCGGTGCTGACGATGGCGTTCGGGTTCGGCGTCGCCGCCGGGCCGTTGCTGTCTGGCTTCCTGGTCGCGTACGGCTTCGCCACGCCGTTTATTCTCGCGGCCGCCCTCGCCGCGCTCGGCGCGATAATCGTCGTGACCCAGGTCGAGGAGGTGATGGACGTCGGCGGGCCCGGGGGCCCCGACGCCACCGAGGACCCTGACCTGGAAGCCGATGTCGACACCGGCGGCGACTGACCGCCGGTGCCCGACTACTACCCGGATATCATCTCGAATTAAATCACTGTGTCGCGCCCGTCACCCTTGTGTCCCCGTGTACTCCCCCCACATCGGCAGAAAACATTTATATCCGCATATGACAAAGAGTACCATACAGGAGCGCTCCACAATGACCGACAGAGCACCCGATACCGACGCAGGTGGTGAAACGGACGACAGATACGCGATGCTGGAGATCGGGGACGAGGACATCGTCATCTACGACCGTGAGGAGGCGAGCGCGTGGCTCCAGTCGGACCACACGGTCGAACCGGCCGCCTGACCCTCTTCGGTCCCCGCTTTCCTCGCCCTATGGCCGTTCCGGACAGACACCAGTAACGTTTACTCGCGCCCGGTCGACCGTCCGGGTATGAGCGACGACTACCGTATCGAGGAGGACAGTCTCGGCGAGATGCGCGTGCCGACAGACGCCTACTGGGGTGCACAGACCCAGCGCGCGCTGGGGAACTTTCCCGTCAGTTCGCTCACCTTCGACCGCCGGTTCATCCGGGCGCTGGGTGTGGTCAAAAAGTCGGCCGCGCGGGCAAACGCCGACCTCGGACTGCTCGAGGAGGCGGTGGCGGACCACATCGTCGCGGCCGCAGACGAGGTCATCGCCGGCGAACACGACGACCAGTTCCCGGTCGATGTGTTCCAGACCGGGTCGGGCACCTCGACGAACATGAACGCCAACGAGGTTATCGCCAACCGGGCGACCGAACTGGCCGGCGGCGAGGTGGGCAGTCGCGACGTTCACCCGAACGACCACGTCAACTACGGCCAGTCCAGCAACGACGTCGTCCCGACGGCGATGCACGTCGCGGCACTCGAGGCCGTCGAGTTCGACGTGTTACCCGCACTGGAGACGCTGCAGGCGGAACTCGCCGCCGCCGAGGAGCAGTTTGCCGACGTCGTGAAGACCGGCCGGACCCACCTCCAGGACGCGACCCCGGTGACGCTGGGCCAGGAGTTCGGCGGCTACCGGGCGCAGGTCGAGAAAGGCATCGAGCGGGTCCGGTCGAGTCGGGAGCGACTCTCGGAGCTCGCTCTGGGCGGCACCGCGACCGGGACGGGGCTGAACACCCACCCGGAGTTTCCCTGGCGCGCGGCGGAGTACATCTCCGAGGAAACAGAGATCGCCTTTCGCGAGGCCGACAATCACTTCGAGGCACAGGCCGCCCACGACGCGATGAGCGAGGCCCACGGCGCGCTCCGGACGGTCGCGGGCAGTCTCAACAAGGTCGCAAACGACCTGCGCCTGCTCGCCTCCGGCCCCCGGAACGGGCTCGGCGAACTCGAGCAACCGGAGAACCAGCCCGGCTCCTCGATCATGCCGGGCAAGATCAACCCCGTGGTCGCGGAGTCGGTCAATCAGGTCCACACCCAGGTTGTTGGCAACGACGCCGCAATCGCCAGCGGCGCGGCCAACGGTCAGCTGGACCTCAACCTCTACAAGCCCGTTATCGCGTACAACTTCCTGCAGTCGACAGAGCTGCTAGCGAACGTCAGCGAGGTGTTCGCCGAGCGGTTCGT
>JAQCNG010000041.1 GCA_028275145.1 Halovenus sp.
TCGGCGGCGTGTGCCTGCAGACCGCTCGGGCCCAGCGCCCGCTCGCTCTCGGTCAGCGATACGATAACCTCCACTTCCCCGGACACGTCGCGCAGTGCCTCGTCGACGTCCACGTCGTCGACCTCGGCGGTATCGAGTAGACTGGTGTCTGTCTGCGCGTCTACGCTATCCACTGGGGTCTGGTGAGAAACTGCCGCTGCGCCGCCGACTGCTACAACTCCGAGCAGTCCGAGACACAGAAGCAGTGCTACTGCTGCCCTGTTATTCATAGCCTACGCGATGAACCAGGGTTATTTAATACTTTGTATATGTCCTCGTCCCAGGTAGAGACAGGTTACTGGGACGAACGGTGGCGAGACGACCACAGCAGGGTATCGAGTCGAGCAGGCACGGAGAGTGGTCGTCCCAGAGGGGTCGTCTCCGTCGAGTGCGGGTGTGGACAGGGTGCCCCCGCGGGAGAAACAGAACGGATTTTTGCGCTCGCACCCTACCAGTTCACGTGAGTGACCCGTCTGATCCGGGGGAGGACGATGGTGAGCCGTTCGAGCGCGAACCGTTCGACGCCGAGAGAGTCGCGGACGACCCCGTCGGGGCGTTTGCGGACGACAGTGAGGAGACAGCGAACCCGCCGGGGACCACCGCGTCGCGGGCGCTGGAGAACGCCGAGGTCAACCCCGAGCTACGGGTGCTGTTCTGGAAACTCGTCTTGCTGTACAAGGTCACCGTCATCGGTGGGTCCCTGGGCGTGTTGTTTCTTCTCTTCGACAAAGGACCGGACGTGGGTCTGGAGTTGTTCGCCGGAAGCCTGGTTCTTCTGGTCTACTCGCTGTACGTGACAAAGCAGAGCAAGGAGCGCATCGACGCCGGTGAGTTCGACAGTGACGACTCCGGCGGCGAACCGGCAGGAGAGACACCCGACCCGGCGGCCGTCAGCGACGCACAGGGTGGTGACGCGTGACCGACCGTGTCGTCCGTGACAGCGAGGGGACCAGGTACATTCTCGAGAAGAGATCGAGTGACAGCAGTCGGGTGCGGGACCCGGAAACCGGCGAGCGACACCACCTCCCGAACGACCACCTCGAACCGGTCGCGGGTGCGTCGCCGCTGTCCGTCGCCGCGGAGAGCCTCTCCGCGGAGGCCGTCACGCTGGTGACGACTGTCCCCGACGAGCGGGCGCTCGGCCTGCTGGTCGAACTCGACAGGCGCGGCCCGACGGGTGTCCGGACGCTGCTCGACGTGGGCGACCTCTGCGAGAGCGACCTCCACGGGTTGCTCGCCGTGTTGCAGGCCGCGGGCCTGCTCGACGAGGTGACCGTTGCCGGCGAGCGGGGCTACGAGACAACGGAGACGGCGAGTGCCGCGCTGGACCGGTTGCGCTGAGTTGGACCGGTTGCGGTTGCGCTCGCGCGTGCGCGAGTCACAACGATGTCGAGGGTGGCTTATTGGTTCGATACTGGCGGGCAAAGATCCGCATGGATTTTTGTCCGACAGTATTAGTGTCCGGGGTAGTCCCGCTCGAAGCGGGCTTCGAGTTCTTCGGTATCTATCTCGATTACGACCGGACGTCCGTGCGGGCACGCGTACGGGTTCTCGCAGTCGTCGAGTCGGTCGAGCAGGTCCAGAACCGACCCCTCGGTCAGCGACGTGTTGCCAGTTATCGAGGGGTAACAGGCGAGATCCGCGAGCAACTCGTCGACCGCCGCCTCGACGGTTTCGGCCGCGGCGACGTCGCTCTCGACGAACTCCCCGAGCACGTCCCGGACGAGTTCGGGGCCGGCAGTCTCCGCGACCAGTGCGGGCACCGTCGACACCTCGACCGCACGCTCCGCGACCAGCGAGGCGCGAAAGCCAAGCCGGGCGAGTGCGTCCTCGTGGGCCTCGAACAGTTCGGCCTCGCGGGCGGTCACCTCCAGTCGGACGGGCTCGGCCAGTGCCTGCGTGGTGGTCCCGCCGGCGACTGTCTCCCGCAGGCGCTCGTAGTTGATGCGCTCGTCGGCGGCGTGCTGGTCCACGAGCACCAGTCCGTCGTCGGTTTCGGCGACGACGTAGGTCTCCCGGAACTGACCGAGCACCCGCATCCCGGGGAGACTGTCGAACTCCGCGTCCACACCGGCCTCGCCCTCTCCGAGTCGTTCCTGTCGCCCACCGCCGCGGAACGTGGCCCCGCTGTCTGGCCGGTCGCGCCGCGGTTCGACGGCCCCCTCGTCGCGCTCGCCGGCGGCCGACTGGTCGGTTGCCGTCGACTGGTCGGTCACTGTCGACTGGTCGGTTGTCGTCGACTGGTCGGTTGCCGTCCGCTCCGGTCGGTCGGCCGTATGCCCGCTGTCTCCGGTGGACTCCTCGCTCCCGGTGTCGGGGCCTCCAGCGGTGCCCGGCGACCCGGACCGCCCCGGCGAGTCCGGCGACACCGTCTGGTCTGGCTGGTCCGGCGAACCCGGTTGTCGCGCGTCCGTGTCGCCCGCTGTGGCGTCGTCACCGCCGGGTTGAATTTCGGTCTGTTCCGGCGCGGACCGACCGCGGGGGGCCGACGAGCGCACCAGACCGGCCTCGAGCAGCGCCGACTCGGTAGCGCTCCGAATTTGCTCGCGGACGCCCTCGTCGTCAGCGAATCTGATTTCGAGTTTCCGCGGGTGCACGTTCACGTCCACGGTTGCGGGGTCGACCTCCAGAGAGAGCACCGCAAACGGGTAGCGGTCGCCCGCGAGCTGTCCGCCGTAGGCGTCGACCACTGCCTCGCGGACCGTCGAGGCGGTCACGTACCGCCCGTTGACGAACGTCGAGAGGTACTCCCTGCTCGCCCGGTTCGTCTCCGGGTGACTGACCAGCCCCGAGACACCCGCGAGCGGTCCCTCGCCGTCACCCGGGCGTTCCCCGTCGTTGCTCTCGTCGGCGTCGACGTCGATCATCGATTCGGCAACCTCCCGGCCGTAGACCGACATCACGGTCTCCCGGAGGTCACCCGACCCCGTCGTGGCGAACGTCTCGCGGCCGTCGTGTTCGAGCGTCACCGCGACGTCGGGGTTGGCCAGCGCGTAGTTCGTGACCACGGTGCTGACGTGGCTGAACTCGGTGGACTCGGTCTTGAGGTACTTGCGCCGCGCGGGGACGTTGTAGAACAGGTCCCGCACCGCGACGGTGGTCCCCTCGGGACAACCCGCCGGCGAAACCTCGGTCACCTCGCCGCCCTCGACGACCAGTTCGGTCCCGCGGCCGCCGGCGGGGCGACTCCGGAGTGTCATCCGGGAGACGGCCCCCACCGCGTGGAGCGCCTCGCCGCGAAATCCCAGACTCCCGACACCACCCTCCAGGTCGTCGATATCGCGTATCTTGCTGGTGGTGTGTTTCTGGACTGCCCGGCGCAGGGTCTCCTCGTCCATACCGACACCGTCGTCGGTCACCCGTATCAGGTCCGCCCCGCCGGACTCGACGGCGACGGTCACCCGCGAGGCTTCGGCGTCGAGGCTGTTCTCGACGAGCTCCTTTACCGCCGAGGCAGGCCGCTCGACCACCTCACCAGCGGCAATCCGCTCGACGGTCTGCTCGTCGAGTTGCCGTATCTCCGGCGCTGTCATTGTTCGCAGTACCCGCGGGAGCGACTTGGGACTGTCGACCCTGCCCCCGTCTGTGGCTCCCCGCTTGCACACCGTGTCCTCCTGGCGCGACGGGACCCCCTCGACTGTTCGGCCACGCCGACGCCAGCAGACCCCGGAGGGCATTTGAATCCGGACAGCAAAGGGGCAGATATGACCATCAGCACTGGCGATACGGTCACACTCGAGTACGTCGGTCGACTCCAGAACGGGGAGGTGTTCGACACCTCAGACCGTGTGCTCGCCCAGCAGGAGGGCCTGCTGGAGGAGAGCACGGGCCGGGTGTACAAGCCGCTGACCGTCGACATCGGCGACGATTCGGTCATCCCGGGTCTGCAGGAGGCGCTGGTCGGTATGGAGGAGGGCCAGCAGGCGACGGTCGACATCCCGCCCGAGCAGGCCTACGGGGACCGCACCGAGGAACGACTCGGCGAGTACGACCGCGAGGCGTTCGAGGAGATGCTCGACGACCGCGAACTGGCCGAGGGGTTCGTGGTCGAGGCCGACAGCGGCCTCGAGGGACGCGTTACCGATATCGGTGCGCAGACAGTGACCGTCGATTTCAACCACGAACTCGCCGGCGAGCACCTCACGTTCACCATCGAGATAATAAACGTCGAGTGAGTCCCGTCACCGCACCCACACGGCGCGCGGGGAGTTCGACGACGGTCCCGAGGTCGGGCGACACCCCACACCCGAAAACCAATGAGAAGCCCCTGGACAGCAATCGCGGGTCGGATAGCCGACATCGCTCTCCCGTCGAGGCGGCGGTCGCTCGAGGGGTGGCAGCGGCGGGCACTCAACACCGTCGTCGCCATCGTCGCGCTCATTCTGCTCTCGTCGGTGGTCTATCACGCCGTGATGGTCGTGTTCGAGGGGCGGACACCCAGTTATGACAACTCCCTGCGGGTCGTCGTCGAAACCTACACCGGCACCGGGTACGGCGGGGATGCCCCCTGGGAGAGCGCGGTGGCGAATCTGCTGGTCGCGACGATGGACCTGTCGACGTTCCTGTTGTTGTTTATCGTGCTTCCGTACGTGTTCGCGCCGGTGCTGGAGGAGGCGCTCGCGGTCCGAGCCCCGACGAGAGTGAACAAACAGGACCACGTTGTCGTCTGTGGGTTCGACGAGCAGAGCCAGCGACTTGTCGACGAACTCGATACCCGCGAGGTGGAGTACGTTGTCGTGACCGAGCGCGAGGAGACCGCGGTCGAGCTAAAGGAGGCGGGGCTTTCGGTGATCCACGGCGACCCGACGTCGGTGGAGACGCTGGAGCGGGCCTGTGTCGACGTCGCGCGGACTGTGGTGGTCGACACGGAGGGCGATACGTCGGCCAGCGTCGTGCTCGCCGTCCGGGAGATAAACAGCGAGGTACGGACGGCCGTCGTCGTCAACCACCTCGGCCACACCTCACAGTTACTTCACGCGGGAGCAGACCAGGTGCTGACGCCGCGACACATCCTCGGACAGCGCATCGCCGAACGGGTGGTGGCCGAACTCAACCCACGGCGGACCGACAGTGTCGTCCTCGGCGAGGATTTCGCCGTTCTCGAGTTGGCCGTCTCCCGCGACCAGCCACAGTGCGGGCAGACCCTCGCGGAGATCGAGCGCGACACCGGCGTCTCCGTCGTCGGCACCTGGACCGATGGACAGTTCGTGAGCAACCCGGACGTCAGGACTGTCGCCAGCGAGGGGACTGTGTTGCTCGTGGCGGGCCGGGAGTCGGCACTCGACGCGCTCGATGTCGACACGGGCGGGTCGTCGGGCCGGGGACTGTCAGTCGTCGTGGCCGGTCACGGTGTTGTTGGGTCGACGGTTCGGCGCGAGCTCGACCGCACGCTCACGTGTACCGTCGTCGACATCGAGGACGGCGAGAGCGTCGACGTGGTGGGCGACGCAACCGACGAGGAGACACTCGAGCGGGCCGGTATCGACGACGCGGCAGCGCTCGTCGTGACTGTCAAAGACGACGACCAGGCCATTCTCTCTGTGCTCGGCGCGGACAGACTAGACACGGATCTGGATATCGTCGCGCGGGTGAACGAGCGCGCCGCCGAGACAAAGATCCGGCGGGCGGGCGCGGACTACGTGCTCAGTCTGCCCGATATCAGCGGCCGGATTCTCGCACAGGTGGTGCTCCACGAGGATATCGTCTCGTACAACAGACAGCTCCGGATAGTTCGGGTCGAAGGCTCCCGGTACGCCGGCCAGCAACTCGGCGAGACGGCCATCGCCGAGAGTGGCTGTATCGTGCTCGCGGTGCAGCGTGACGACCAGCTCGTCACCGACCCCTCGCCGGACCTGGAGATAGCGCCCGACGACAGACTGGTCGTCGTCGGGCGTGACGAGGACATCGACGATATCGCCGGCCGTGTCGGACGGTGACGACCCCACAGCCGTCGGTTGCTCTGTCGAAACGTCGACGGGGAGGGCGTACCGACAGCCCGGGGATGGGTGTCCAGCCGTTCAGTCGATAATAAAGAGCACGTCGCCCATGTCGACGCTCTCGCCCTCGGCGATTGGCACCTGTGTGACCGTGCCGCCGAACTCGGCGACGATGTCGTTTTCCATCTTCATCGCCTCGAGCACACAGAGCACGTCTCCGGGGGCGACCTCCTCGCCCTCGTCGACAGCCACCTCCAGGATGGTGCCCTGCATCTCCGCGGCGACAGTCTCGCCATCGGCGGTGACCGTCGAACCGTCGCCACCGCTACTCCCGCCACTGGATGCGCCAGCAGAGCCACCGGCCTGTGCGCCGCCGGTGCCGACCTGCGGGGGTTGGCCACTCTCCTCGAGTTCCACCTCGAAGCGCTTGCCGTCTACCTCGACGGTGAACTCGCGGGTGTAGACCTCCTCGTCCTCGCTCGAGATGGTCTCGGTGCCCATCCGCTCCTGGGCCGTCTCGATGCGCCCGTGGTCCAGCTCCTCGTCGATGTACCTCGTCGTGTGTTTGCCGTTTACAAAGGGGTCGTCCGAGAGCATCATCCGGTGGAAGGGAATGATGGTGACGATACCCTCGATGTCGAACTCGGCGAGTGCGCGCTTGCTCCGGGCGACCGACTCGGCCCGGTTGCTCCCGTGGACGACGAGTTTCGCTATCATCGAGTCGTAGTCGGTCACCAGGTCGTCACCCTGTCGGAGCGCGTCGTCGAGTCTGACACCGGGTCCACCCGGCGGGTCGTAGGTCGCGAGACTCCCGCCGGTGGCGGGCGCGAAGTCGTTCGCGGCGTTCTCGGCGTTGATGCGGAACTCGAAGGCGTGGCCGTCGAAGGTCACCGCCTCCTGCTCGAAGTCGAGTTCCTCGCCCTGCGCGATGCGCAACTGCCACTTGACGATGTCGATGCCCGTGACCTCCTCGGTGACGGTGTGCTCGACCTGGATACGGGTGTTCACCTCGAGAAAGTAGAAGTTCGCGTCCGCGCCGAGCAGTTCGCCGGCCTCGGCGTCCCGCTCGGGGTTCTCCTCGACGAGAAACTCGAAGGTGCCGGCGTTGTAGTAGCCGGCGGCCTCGGCACCGCGCCGGGCGGCCTCGCCGATCTCCTCGCGCAACTCGTCGGTCAGCGCCGGCGAGGGGCCCTCCTCGATGACCTTCTGGTGGCGCCGCTGGAGCGAACAGTCCCGCTCGCCGAGGTGCCGGACGTTGCCGTGGTGGTCGGCGACAATCTGCACCTCGATGTGGCGGGGGTTCTCGAGAAACCGCTCCATGTAGACGGTGTCGTTGTCGAAGTAGGCCTCACCCTCGCGCTTTGCGCTCTCGAGTTGGTCCGCGGCCTCACCGGACTCGTGGACGATTTTCATCCCCCGACCGCCGCCGCCGCCCTCGGCCTTTATCGCGACAGGGTAGCCGTACCC
Organism: Halovenus sp.; assembly: GCA_028275145.1. Taxonomy (GTDB): domain Archaea; phylum Halobacteriota; class Halobacteria; order Halobacteriales; family Haloarculaceae; genus Halovenus. The sequence continues at coordinate 7,443 of JAQCNG010000041.1, forward strand.
CTCGCCGAACGCGCGGACCGCCTCGGCGCTCTCGACGGGCTCGGTGTCACCCGGGACAATCGGCACGTCGGCCTCCTGCATTGTTTCGCGGGCGCTGGTTTTCTCGCCCAACTGGCGCATCGACGCCGCAGAGGGGCCGACCCAGGTCACGCCCTCGGTGTCCTCGACTTTGCCGGCGAACTCGGCGTTCTCCGCGAGAAAGCCGTACCCGGGGTGAACCGCGTCGGCGTCGGCCTTCTGTGCGGCCTCGATAATCGCCCAGTGGTCGAGATACGAGTCCGCGGCCCGTGCCGGGCCGACGTTGTACGCCTCGTCGGCGTAGCGCACGTGTCCCCCGTGCTTGTCTGCGTCGCTGTACACTGCAACGGTGTCGATACCCAGGTCCTCACAGGCACGCATCACACGCACCGCGATTTCCCCGCGATTCGCAACCAGTACTTTCTCGAAGCTGTTTCCTGTCATCGTTCGAATCTGTTCGTTCGTCCCGCGGCAGTCCATTCGTCTGTCGGTGCGTCGCGTGGCACACGCCGTGACACTCCCGTCAACCCGCGGATGCGACCCGCGAACTCAAATCGCTTGTTGTTCCAGGTCTCCGCCCGGTCGGGTTCCGCTGTCTCCTCGTCCAGGTACTCGGCAATTGCCGCCGCTATCGCCGCCGTCTCGCGAGTGCTCGCCGCCTCGATGTGCAGTCGGCCACTAGACACCTGGTTGTCGGACATCTCAGAGGGGGATGTTACCGTGCTTGCGGTCGGGGTTGGTCTTGCGCTTCGAGCGCAGCATTGCCAGGTCGCTCACCAGTCGCGGGCGCGTGTCCGCGGGTTCGAGCACGTCGTCGACGTACCCCCGGTCGGCCGCGGTGTAGGGGTTGGCGAACTGGTCGCGGTACTCCTCGATGAGCTGGTCACGGCGCTGTTCGGGGTTCTCGGCCTTGTCGAGTTCGTCGCTGTAGAGCACGTTGATAGCACCGCGGGGACCCATCACGGCGATCTCGGCGGTGGGCCAGGCGTAGTTGACGTCCGCGCCGATGTGCTTCGAGGCCATCACGTCGTAGGCCCCGCCGTAGGCCTTTCGCGTGATGACCGTCAGCAGCGGAACGGTCGCCTCCGAGAACGCGTAGAGCAGTTTCGCGCCGTGGCGGATGATACCGCGGTGCTCCTGGTCGGTGCCGGGCATGAACCCCGGCACGTCCACGAACGTCAGAATCGGGATGTTGAACGCATCACAGAAGCGGACAAAGCGTGCCCCCTTCATCGAGGACTCGATGTCGAGCGTGCCGGCGTTGACCCGTGGCTGGTTCGCCACCACACCGATTGCGTGGCCGTCCAGTCGGGCGAACCCGACGACGAGATTCCGGGCGAACGACCCCCCGACCTCGAAAAACGAGCCCTCGTCAACCACCCGCTCGACGACGTGGACCATGTGGTACGGTTTTTGTGGTTCGCCAGGGACGATGTCGGCCAACTCCTCGTCACGGCGCTCCGGGTCGTCCCGGGGCTCGACACGCGGGGGGTCCTCCACGTTGTTCTGTGGGAGATAGGAGAGCAGTCGTCCCACGTCATCGAGAGCGCTCTTCTCGTCGGCGGCGGTGAACTGCGCGACACCGGACTCGGTGGCGTGTGTCTTCGCACCGCCGAGTTCGTCGAAGCCCACATCCTCGCCGGTGACCGTCTCGACGACGTCGGGGCCGGTGATGAACATGTGGCTGGTGTCCTCGACCATCATCACGAAGTCGGTGAGAGCCGGTGAGTACACCGCGCCGCCGGCACACGGGCCCATGACCACCGAAATCTGCGGGATGACGCCGCTTGCCTGCTGGTTCCGGTGGAATATCTCGGCGTAGCCCGCGAGCGAGTCGATACCCTCCTGGATGCGCGCGCCGGCCGAGTCGTTCAACCCGACCACGGGTGCGCCCGTCTCCATCGCACGGTCCATCACCTTTGTGACCTTCTCGGCGAACACCTCGCCCAGCGACCCACCGAACACGGTGAAATCGTGGGCGAACACGAACACCGTTCGGCCGTTTACCTCACCGTAGCCGGTGACGACACCGTCACCGAGCACCTCTCGCTCCGCCATGTCGAAGTTGTGTGAACGGTGGGTGCGAAACTGGTCGAACTCGGTGAACGTGCCGTCGTCGAGGAAGTAGTCGATGCGCTCGCGCGCGGTCAACTTCCCCCTGTCGTGCTGTTTCTCGATGCGCTCCTCGCCGCCGCCCTTTTTTGCCTCCTCCCGGCGCGCTCGCAGCGCCTCGATGCGTTCGTCGATCGTCACCGGCCTTGCCTCCCGGTCATTCTGTTCTAGTGGTCTGCCAGCGCGGTAAAAAGGATTCTGGCATAGAGAGCCAACCTGTCACGACCTGCGAGGACCGCCCCAGCACCACCGCATGCGTCGCAGTCGGGTACATTCTTGTCCTCACAGAAGAACGTCCTACGAGACTGAAACAGCCGGGAATGTCGCTTTCTTTCGTGAGAACTTGCACAAAATGGTTTTAGGCTTACTCGATTAATTACAACGCATGAGTCACAGTGGTGGTGGTTCTATCTCCGTTCTTCACGTCGACGACGAACCATCGTTCGGGGAACTCACAGCGGCGTATCTGGAGCGCGAGGACGACCGGTTCGAGGTCGAAACTGTCACCGGCGCCGACGAGGCGATGGCCACGCTCGCCGACCGCCCGCCCGACTGCATCGTCTCGGACTACAACATGCCCGGAAAGGATGGACTCGAGTTTCTCGAGGCGGTCCGCGAGACGCACCCTGACCTGCCGTTTATTCTGTTCACCGGAAGGGGTTCGGAGCAGGTGGCGAGCGACGCCATCGCCGCCGACGTGACCGACTACCTCCAGAAGGGGTCGGGGTCAGAGCAGTACGAACTGCTGGCGAACCGTATCAGAAACGCGGTACAGGCCCGGCGTACCGCAGAGACCGCCGCCCGACAGGAGCAGTTGATGCGTCTCACCGAGTTCGCCGGCGACACCGGTGGCTGGGAACTCGACCTGGAGACGAAGGAGATTGTGATGACCGAGGGGGTGCGCCGACTCGTCGGCTTCCCCGACGACGTGGAGCTCTCGATGTCGGACGCGGTGGCGATGTACCACCCCGACGACCGCGAGGAGATCCGGCGTGCAGTCGACCAGGTCGTCGAAACCGGCGAGACGGTCGAGAGCACATACCGTCTCAACACAGTCGACGGCGAGAAACGGGTTGTCGACCTGACGATAACGCCGGTCACCACGAACGGCGATATCTCGGCGCTCCGGGGAGCGGTCCACGATATCACGGACCGCCGGGAGCGCCGGCGCGAACTCGAACGGACGGAGACGCTGGTCGAGCACGCCCAGGACGCGATGTTTCTCGTCGACGTTGGTGAGGAGTTCACCATCGAACAGGTCAACCCCGCGTACGAGAGCGCCACCGGCGTGTCGGCCGACCGCATCCAGGGAGAGTCACCGCAAGCGGTCTTTGGCGAGGCCGGCGCGGCGATGGCGGCAAAGTACCGCGAGTGTGTCGAGCAGCGCACGCCGCTGCAGTACGACGAGCAGATCCACCTCGACGGCGAGACGACACACTGGGAGACCAGAATCGCACCCGTCGTAATCGAGGACACCGTCGAGTACATCGCCGGGTCGACGCGCGACATCACAGAGCAAAGGCAACGCCAGCGCGAACTCGAGGCGGAACGACGGTTCGTCGAGCAGGCACTGGACACGCTCGACGACCTGTTCTACGTGCTCAACCCCGACGGGACGCTGCGCCGGTGGAACCAGCGGGTGCCGGCGGTCACCGGCCACACCGATGCCGAACTCGCGGGGATGAGCGCCCTCGACCTGTTCCCGCCGGACGAACACGGGACAGTCACCGACACCATCGAGGCCACCCTCTCGGAGGGGTCGACCACCGTCGAGGCGGATGTCCGCTCGGCCGACGGCGGGCGCATCCCACACGAGTTCAGGGGGAGACGGCTGACCGACGCGGACGGGGAGACAACCGGAATCGTCGGCATCGGCCGGGACCTGACAGAGCGCCGGCGGCAGGAACGCCGGTTCCGGGCGCTCGTCGAGGGGTCGAACGACGTGGTCTCTATCGTCGACGCCGACGGGGTCTACCAGTACCAGAGCCCGTCACTGGAGCGGGTTCTGGGGCACGACCCCGAGGAGACGGTCGGCGACACTGCGTGGGAGTACATCCATCCCGACGACCGCGAGGCGGTCAGAAACACGTTCGAGCGGTGGGTAGCGGGCACGGAGACCGTCGTGACAGCCAGGTACCGTGCCCGGCACGCCGACGGGTCGTGGCGCTGGATGGAGGCCCGCGGAAGCGACCACCTCGACGACCCGAGCATCGAGGGGTACGTCATAAACAGCCGCGACATCACAGAGCAGAGGAAAGACAGAGCGAAACTGGAGCGCACCCGTGAACTCATGTCGAACGTCGAGCAACTGGCCGACGTCGGGGCCTGGGAGTACGACCCCCAGAGCGACCGACTCCGCCTCACCGAGGGCGCATACCGTGTGTACGGGGTCGACCCGGAACGGGATATCTCGCCGGGCGAGGCGTTCGACTTCTTCCACCCGGAGGACCGGGAGCGACTGACCGACCGGTTCGACGAGTGCCTCGAGACGGGCAGACCCTACACACTCGACGTGCGATTCACGACCGGCGAGGGCAGAGAGCGGTGGATTACCGCACGCGGTGAGCGGGCACAGAGAGACAGCGGTGTCGTCGTCAGGGGGTACATCCGGGATATCACCGAGCGAAAACGCCGCGAACAGCAGTTGACCAAACTGAACCGGACCACCCGCGAACTCCTGACGGCGGAGAACGAGGCGGAGGTTGCCGATATCGGCGTCGAGGCCGCCAGCGACGTTCTGGACGTCCGGGTGAGCGCCATCGAGTTCGCCGATGGCGAGCACACGGAACTGGTGCCGGCCGCACAGACCGGGGCATTCGAGTCGGCCGTCGGTGACGTTC
>JAQCNG010000065.1 GCA_028275145.1 Halovenus sp.
CGGGGCGTGCTCATCGTGTCGCTGCTGGCGGCACTGCTCGCGACGAACATTCTGGTGCAGGTCGGCGACGAGTTCCTCGAGGACGGGATCCCCAACTTCGAGTTGCTCACCAGTCTGTTCGCGCTGGGTATCGCGGTGCTCCTGCTCGCAACGGTCGTTCGCCGGTTCGAGTGGCAGCAACAATGAGACCGCACGCGCGGACACACACCAATCGGAGACAGTAGGATGCCTGCCTCTCACCCGGACGACGACTCGACGGATGTCCTCGCGCTGGACACCCGCAAAGAGATCTTCGAGTACGTGGAGTCGAACCCGGGGGTCCACTTCAGCCAGCTCAAGCGCGACCTCGAGATGGAGACGGGACTGCTCCAGCACCACCTGGACACGCTGGAGGAGTACGACGTCCTCGTGAGCGAGGACCACCAGGGCAAACGACGGGTGTTCGTCGCACAGGCGCTCGACGAGGCCGAGCGGACAGTGCTGTCCTCGCTGCGCTACGAGACCACCCGGCATATCCTGTTGTTTCTGCTCGAGGAGGGTCCCGCCCGGAACCGCGAGATTGCCGAGAAGGTCGGCGTCTCCCCGCCGACGGTCTCCTGGCACATCTCCCGACTCGTCGACGAGACGGTCGTGACGGAGGTGACCGAGGGGCGGACGACGCTGTACGCCGTCGAGGACGAGGAACTGACGATGGGGCTGCTCGTCCGGTACCAGGAGAGCTTCGTCGACAGGGCCGTCGACAGGGTCATCGACTTCTGGGGGTGAGTCACTCACTCGGGCCGTGGTGTGACCACGACAGGGTGTCCCCTGGCGCTCGGCGGTATCCGAGCAGAACGGTTTAAATATCTGCCCGTTGTTACTGTTTGTACCTGCGCGATTTACACGGGACCCTCATGCAGCCAGAACTACCACCCGGTGCGGGGGTCAGCGTCCCGCACCAGCGCATCGACAGCACAGCCTGGGAGGATATTTACGTGGTCGGTGACGTCCACGGCTGTCGGGCGACCCTGGAACGGTTGCTCGACACGCTCGAGCCGTCGCGGGAGGACCTCGTGGTTTTCGTCGGCGACCTCCTCCGGAAGGGGCCGGACAGCAGCGGGACGCTCGACCTCCTCAGAGAGCGCCCGAATCTCCGCGCCGTTCGCGGGAACAACGAACAGAAACTCGTCGACGGCGACGCGTCTCTCGATTCGCTGACCGACGAGGACCTGGCGTATCTCGACTCACTGCCGGTTGTTCTCTCCTGGGACGACGTGCTGGTGGTCCACGGCGGTATCGACCACCGGAAACCGCTCGCCGAACACACGTCTGCGGAGTTGCTGAACGCGCGGTCGCTGGCCCCCAAGGGCGGGTACGAGCGCCCGTACTGGTTCGAAACCCGGGAGGAGCGCCCGCGGGTGTTCTTTGGACACACCGTCCTCGCCGAGCCACTGGTGAGCCGGTACGCCGTCGGGCTCGACACGGGCTGTGTCTACGGTGGACAGTTGACAGCGTACGACTACCGGGCCGAGACAGTCCACTCGGTCGACCCGCCGGAAACGTACCGCTCGCGCTCCCCGGACAGTATCGTCGACCCGGAGCCGAAACGGCCAGAGACGTGACACGACACAGGCAAAGATGACCACAGAAGAGAACCCTCACATCGAGCCGTACGAGCCAACCGACATCGACCTGAGCAACCCGGAGCTGTATCTCAGCCGCGAACTGAGCGAACTGGCGTTCCAGCAGCGGGTGCTACAGGAGACCCTGGACGACCAGAACCCGCTGCTGGCGCGGGTGCGGTTTCTCTCTATCGTGACGCGAAATCTGGACGAGTTCGTGATGAAGCGCATCGGCGGTCTCAAACAACAGATCGAGGCCGGCGTCACCGAGGAGACGGTGGACGGCCGGACCCCGCGTGAGCAGTGGGACGCCGTCCAGGCCCAGCTCAGACCGCTGCTTGAGCAACAGGCCGCCTGTTATCAGGAGCAGATTCGCCCGGCACTCGCCGATGCGGGCATCGAAATCGTCGACTACGACCAACTGAGCAACGAGCGCCAGGCAGAGGTCGACGAGTACTTCGAGCAGTCGATCAAGCCGACGCTGACACCGCTCTCGTTCGACCCCGCACACCCGTTCCCGTTTATCTCGAACCGGTCACTGTCGCTCGCGGTCCTCACCGGGCAGTCGGATGTCGAGGAAAGAACGTTCACCCGCATCAAGATTCCGCCGAACCGACCGCGTCTGATCGAGGTCGCCGACGGGTCGCGGTACGCACTCATCGAGGACATCATCCGGAACAACCTCGATGTCCTGTTGCCGAACGTCGAGGTGCTCGATACGGCCCTGTTTCGCCTGACCCGCAACGCCGAGATCAGTCGCAACGAGGAGGTCGCCGAGGACCTCATCGACATGATAAAGGACGTTCTCGAACAGCGCCGCTTCGCCAGTGTGGTCCGGATGGAGATCGAGTCGGGCGCAGACCCCTACATCCGGAAGACCCTGCAGGAGCAGTTGGAGCTCAGCGACACGGAGATATACCACCTCGACGGACCGATCGACTACCGCGATTTCGCCTCGCTGACCGAACTCGACCGGCCGGACCTGCAACCGGAGCCGTGGTCACCCGCCTCCCACCCGCGACTCCAGCACAGCGGCGAGTCGGCGTTCGAGGGCGAGGAAACCGACGAGAGTGGCCGGAGCATCTTCGCGGACATCGACGAGGGCGATATTCTGCTCCATCACCCGTATCACGACTTCGGCGAGACCGTCCAGCGGTTCCTCACGGAGGCGGCAAACGACCCCGACGTGCTGGCGGTGAAAGCCGCAATCTACAGGACAGCGAGCGACTCGGAGGTCATCCAGTCGCTCATCGAGGCCGCCGACAACGGCAAACAGGTCGCGGTGATGGTCGAACTGAAAGCCCGGTTCGACGAGCAGAACAACCTCGACTGGGTCCGTCGTCTGGAGGAAAACGGCATCCACGTCGCCTACGGGACACTCGGCCTGAAAACCCACAGCAAGACCGCACTGGTCGTCCGGGAGGGCGACGACGGGGTCAACCTCTACTCCCACGTCGGCACCGGCAACTACCACTCCGAGACGGCAAAGAGCTACGTCGACCTCGGCGTGTTGACCGCGGACCGCGACATCGGCCAGGACCTGGTCACGCTGTTCAACTCCTTTACCGGGCCGGGACTCGACAAGGAGTTCCACAAACTGCTCGTCGCACCCGTGACGATGCGGGAGCAGTTCACCCGGTACATCCGCCGGGAGGCCGCATACGCACAGGCGGGCTACCCGGCCCGCATCGTGGTCAAGGTAAACGGTCTCGAGGACGCGGATATCGTCGAGGAACTGTACCGGGCGTCGATGGCCGGCGTAGATATCGACCTCATCGTCCGTGACATCTGCCGACTCCGCCCGGGACTGGACGGCATCAGCGACAACATCTCGGTCCACTCTGTGGTCGGTCGCTTTCTCGAACACTCCCGCATCTTCTACTTCGAGAACGGCGCACGGGCCGACGACCCCGGAGCGGTCGAGACGGGGACCGACGGCGGACGACCGGAGTACTACATCGGCAGTGCCGACTGGATGACACGGAACCTCGACCACCGCGTCGAGGCTGTGACCCCGGTGGAAGACCCCACCATCCGCCGGCAACTCAAGTTCAACCTCGAACTCGTTCTGTCGGACAACGAGCAACGGTGGAGGATGAACCCCGACGGGAGTTACGACCAGCAACAACCGGCGGAGGGGGAACCGACAGTCGCGACACAGGAGTTCCTGATGCGGACGACGATGGCCTCACTCGACGCCGACGACCCGTCGGAGTGTTTCTCGACGGACTCTCTGACAGAGCACGATATCTTCGTCGACAGACCCGAACAGGACCGCCCGAACCGGGGGCAGTCCGCCGACAGACCGGAACCGTAGCGCCGACACGGCCGGTCCGGGGC
>JAQCNG010000078.1 GCA_028275145.1 Halovenus sp.
AGGTGAGCGGAGGGATGTACTCTCAGGTAGCGCAACCGCAGCACGTTTCCAGCACGTTCCTCGAAGTTACGGCCGCATCGAGGTTCGACCAACCGGGTGAAGTGCCATCGCCCGGACACTGCTGGTGACCGACTCGGGTCAGTCTCGCCTGTGGAACCGGCCTGTCCGAACACTGCTGTACACCCACAGACAGGTTTAACAGATTCGGGCAAAATCATGTCGGTATGGATGTGAACACCCGCGTTCTGAGAGCGTATCTCGACCACTTCCTGCCCCGTGACGTTGTCGGGCCTGTCATCATCGTCTTTTCGTTGGAGGGCGTAATCGACGGGATATTCAACCTGTACGTTCCGGACGAGTTCTCGACTCTCGGGTGGGGACTCATCTTCGTCCTCGCCATCGCCACCGTCGCCTACTGGGGGTCTGTCGACGAACCGGCAACCGAGGAGTTGCAGGACCGCATCGACGAGATAGAGGAACGCACCGACCAATGACATCCTCCGCGACGTAAACGGCGCGGTTTCCTCTCCAACGTGGGAGTCTCAGCCGGTCTGATGGAGTCGCCGGTCGCTCGTCGACTGACTGTCGAGATCGAGTGCTCCGGAGTTGTTCGGAAATCGAAAAGTTTCGTGACGGGAATCCGCGTCTTCTTTTACCGTAGAGCCCTTCGGGTAGCGTAGATGAGGTCGATCACGTTTCGGGAACCGACCGAGAGGGATGTCGGGGAGATGGAAGCGCTCATTACTGCTCACTTCAGTGAGGGGAGCTCGTACACCGTCGACCCTGGAGTCGGAGACGCGACCTATCACGTCCGGGTTGCCGAGGACGAGCGCTCGATACTCGGCGTGATGGCAGTCAATATCTTCGACGACCCGGGTGCCGTCGCCGACGAGATGTATTTTTTCGACGACCCCGACCTCCTGCCCGCGGCCGACCGCTACGGTCTCCTCGAGATGGGGTATGTCAGGCCGGAGGCCACCGGCCGGGGAATCGGGAGTCGACTGCTCGAACAGGTGGAGTCGATTGGGGCCGAACACGGCGCTGACTGCCTCCTTTCAGATTCGTGGTACCACGGCGGGCCAGACTCGCCGGAACGCCTCTTCGACGGGCACGGCTACGAGACGGTCCATCGCGACACATTCGACCGTCCCGCCGAGGAGTGTCCGAAATGCGAGGACAACTGTGTCTGCGCGGCCGGACTCGCGGTTCGGTACATCCGATAACCTCCGGTCGTCGGAGTTCGGTACATCCGATAACCTCCGGTCGTGGTCTGGCGCACGTGCACCCGTTACTCCTGGACTGGTCCCTGGTACTCCCAGACGAGCGAGACAGTCGTTCGTGACTCTTTACCGCCCTGGTGAAACAAATTGCGTGTATCACACCCTGACAGACCGGTATCTGTGACGTGGCCACCAAAATAATCACGAACGACCGTATGAGCCATCCGCTCTGTGCATCTCGTATCGGTAGGGACCGTGTGGACCCTCGTATCGGTAGGGACCGTGTGGACCCTCGTATCGGTAGGGACCGTGTGGACAGGTCGAACAGCTCTCTTTCCCGCAGGGGACCATCTTGACCACAGTCGTCGTCTCACCGCCAGGGTCAACGTCTCGAACCGGCTCGTCGAGACAGCCCAGGGCGAAGGGGTCAACGCGGAGTTCGCATATGTCGACTGCGCTCAGGACTCTACCGAAACGCAAGCCGTCCAGACTATCGCATCTGCGCTCAACGAGGACGACAGCGAGGGGTACCGGACGACCGACATCCACGAACAGGTGTGCCGCCAGGAGGGCGCTGATACGCTGTTGTTTCCGATCTGAACTATCATCAGGCCGGACAGCTGACACCGTCCCCGGTGCCGTCGTCGCCGGAGTCGTACCCGAGCGCCGCCGCGACGTCGACCAGTCCGGCACCCTGATTCGCGTCGGGCAGGCCGAGACCCTCGGCGGTGTCGAGAAGCCGCTGGCGCGCCTCGGCGGGGCCGTAGCCGGCGGCACGGAGCTGTGCCACTGCACCCGCAACGTGTGGGGCCGCCATCGAGGTGCCACTGAGGACCGTGTGCCCGTCGGGCGCTGCCGAGCAGACCTCCGCACCCGGGGCGGCGACGTCCACCTCCGGACCCCGCGAGGAGAACTCCCCGATGTCGTCGTCGATGGTTGTTGCGGAGACGGCGACGAACTCGTCGTAGGCGGCCGGGTAGCCGACGGAGTCGGGGCGTCCGCGGTTGCCCGCCGCGGCGACCGGCACGAGTCCGGCCTCGACTGCGTACTCGCCGGCGGTCCGAAGTGCGGGTGAGCTCCGGGGGGAGCCGAGACTGAGGTTTGCCACGTCCCAGCCCTGGTCTGTGGCGTACCTGATGGCCTCGGCAATCGCCGAGGTGCGACAGCCGCCACCCCCGGCACAGACCTTCAGAGCGTGCAGTGTCGCCTCGGGCGCGACACCAACGACACCCCTCTCCCCGGCCCCCGCCGCGATAGTCCCCGCGACGTGGGTTCCGTGGCCCCCGTCGTCTGACCAGGGGTACCGACAGCGCTCTCCCGAACACTCCGCCCAGGCCCGGTGGTTGCCCCCGACATCGGGGTCTGCCAGGTTCGCCTGGAGGTCCGGATGCGTGGCGGCGATGCCGGTGTCGACGACACCGACCTCGGCACCGTCACCGGTCGCCCCCTGCGCGTGGGCGATATCGGCGTCGACACGGTCGATTCCCCAGGGCAGTGTCTGCTCCGCTGGGGTCGACTGTGCCCCGCTCGAGACGTGTGTGAGTTTCCGATCACGCTGGACAAAGGCAACGTCGTCACGGGAGAGCAGCGACTGGCTCCGGGTCTCCGAGAACAGGCCACAGACGAGCGTCACAGACGTGTGGTCGCTGAGGTCGATCTCCGCGTGTTCGGTCTCCGAGAGCGACGCGGCGGCCCCGATGCCGTCCCCGGACGTCGTCCCCACGATGTACTCGGTCATCCGGTGGTACACCGCGGCACCCACCCCCGCCGCGAGGACCGCCGTGCCGATGCTTTTCAGCGTGTCGCGCCGACTCCACTCCCGCTGTCCCATGTGTCTCTCTGTTGGGAGTTCCGGCATAAGTTTCTGACGCCCGCCGTGTGGCTGGACCGCCTGCCCGGACCGCTACTCGCGCTCGAGTTCCAGGTTCTCGGACTCGGACTCGGCGCGCTCGCGCTCAGGGCTCTCCCGGGGCTCTCCTCTGCCGGCCCGGTCGGACTCTGCCTCGACAGGCCCCGAACGCGTGTCTGCCTCGTCTGTTGCTGTCGCCTCGGTGGGTGTGACCGGGGTGGAACCGGTCGTGGCTCTACCGGTGGGGGGTGTCTCGACGGGGGTGGTGAGGCCGTCCTGCAGGTCGTCCCCGAGGTGAGCGCCGAACCCGCCGACCGCGAAACTGAGCAGGGTCGAGGTCAGCAGTGCCGTCGGCGCGACCGACCCCAGCGCCGTGACCGCCTCGACAGCGCCGTTACCCACGAACGCGCCCGCCCAGAGAACGCCGATTGCCGCCAGAGCGGCGGCGAGGCCGGACTCGACCACCGGCCGGTCCTCGACCGTGACCCCCGTGAGAAACCCACCGAGCAACATTCCGAGATAGGAACCCACCGTCGGCACTATCGCCAGTCCTGCCGCTGTCCCGCCAGCGATGGTCACCACGGCGACGACAGCCCCCACGAGCGAGACCTGCCGCGAACGCCCGTCGGTCACAGATCACAGGTGGACCGGCACGGTAATGTGCGTTTCCCCACGCCGTGGTTCCGGTGGAACCACCACCCGGGGGCCTGCCGAGCGGGTGCCGAGTGCACCGGCGTCGTCCCGGGTCGGCGGCCGAGCGGCGGGGTCAGTCCTCGAGTGTCCGTTCGACATCGCGGACTGCCGCGAGCAGTTGGTCGTGGGCCTGGCCGTTCGAGGCGACGAGACCCGGCGTGTCGTGGTGCCACGCGCCACCGTCGAGGTCCGTGACAGTGCCGCCCGCCCACCGGACGAGCGCCGCGCCGGCGACGGTGTCCCACGCCGGCGCCTCCACCGTGGTGAGAACCCCGTCGTAACGCCCGCTCGCGAGCAGCGACAGCGAGGTCTGTGCGGACCCGTTCCGGCGCAGGTCCGCGAACCGTGTCACGATTGCCTCGGTCACCGCCGCGTACTCCTCGCGACTGTCGAGCGCCCACCAGATTGTCGGCACCACCGCGAACCGCTCGGGGTCCGACCGGTCGCTGACCGACACCGTCTCGCCGTTCAGCGTGACACCCGCCGGCGAACCAACGTAACTGTCACCCAGTGCCGGCATGACGTTCGCCGCGGCGACCGGTGTGCCGTCGACGAGACAGGCGACGCTCGTCGCCCAGTAGCGGTTCCCCCGGACGTAGTTGTTCGTCCCGTCGATGGGGTCGACCACCCACACTGTTCCCACCTCGGGAACCGCCGACGGGGCGTCGTTCTCCTCACCGACCACTGTCGCGTCGGGGTCGTGTGACCGGATGCGCTCGATCACCGCCTCCTGTGCGCGTCTGTCCGCACGCGTGACGGCGTCGGTCTTTCCTGACTTGTACTCGACATCGAGCTCTGTTCTGAAATGTTCGTTCGCGATATCCGCACCTGCGCCGGCGCTCGCCGCCGCAATCTCCACCTGCGGACTCCGATTCGTGACGCTCGACTCTGTGAGTTCCTCGCTCATACTTACTCCGGACACTGTGGTTCGTGCTCCAGGGGTAAAAATCTATACAGTATATTATATATCTCCCTACAAACAGCTACGGAGCACTACTGAGCGGGATGGAGAGACCGAGACTGGTCCGCTCGACGGTCGTTCCGAACGGCCCCGAGCGCTCCGCAACTGCCTCGCGGACCCACTCGCGTGCTGCTGGGTCGGCCATCGTGGCGGTGTCGTCTCGAATCTCGACGGGCACGAGGCGGAGCGCATCGAGGGCGCCGTTGCTCACGACCAGCTCGAACAGGGCACTGCGCTTGTTCTGGTAGCCCTCCTTGTCGATGTAGTCGTCCACGAAGTCGCCCGCATCGTAGACGATGGGCCGACCCTGGTGGACCTCGATACCCTGGAGGACGTGGGCACTGTGGCCGTGGACCACGTCGACGCCG
>JAQCNG010000080.1 GCA_028275145.1 Halovenus sp.
CCCAGGGAAAGTTCGGAGTCACCCCCGACGTGACGACGTTCGGGAAGATAGTCGGCGGCGGGTTCCCGGTGGGTGCAATCGGCGGGCGGGCGGAGATACTCGAGGAGTTCACCCCCGCCGGCGACGTGTTCCAGGCGGGGACGTTCTCGGGGCATCCGGTCACGATGGCCGCCGGACTGGAGACCCTGCGGTTCGCCGCCGAGCAGGGGGTCTACGAGCACGTCGACAAACTCGGCGAGCAGTTGCGCGCGGGGTTGACCGACATCGTCGCCGACCAGGCACCCGCATACACCGTCACCGGGACAGACAGCATATTCAAACTCGTGTTCACCCGCGGTGCCCGGCCAGAGCGGTCCTGCTGTGAGGCGGGGTGTCGCCAGCGCACCGACTGTGACCGGTACGACAGCTGCCCGAAGACGGGGGCCGACGTCCGGCAGGCCGACACGGAGCGCTGGGCGCGGTTGTTCTGGCCGGCGATGCATGAGCAGGGGGTGTTTCTGACACCGAACCAGTTCGAGCCACAGTTCGTCTCGGACGCACACACCGAGACAGACATCGAGCGACTGCTCGAGGCCTACAAGGAGGCGTTGTAATGAGCAGGGAGACAGAGACCGAGCGGAACGCGACGGCGGACCGGCGGTTGTTCGGCGAGGGACGGGGGACACAGGCGGCATATCTCGCCTGTGACCTCGGAATCGCACGGGTGTCGCTCGCGGGCGGCCGCGTCGGCAAGGCCGGCGTCGTCGAGCGGTGCACGGCGACGTCAGTCGCGACAGACGGGGCCCGCGTCGTGGCGGGTTCGACACGGGGCGTACTCCTCGACGAGGGCGAGGGGTTCGAGCGACTGGGCGACCCCTTCGAGGTGGCTGCGGTCGGTTTCGGGGAGGGGTGCGTGCTCGCCGCCGGCGAGGACGGCCGCGTGCTCGCGTGGACCGACGACCGCGACCGGAGAACGGTCGGCGAGGTGGAGAGGCCGGGGTGGTTCGACGGCGCGTTGCTCGGGGCGGGCGACGGCGTCTACCGCGTCGGGGAGACGCTCAACACGCTCGACCCGCTCGGCCTGTCCGGCGTCAACGACGTTGCCGGCGAGGGACCGTTCGCGGCAACCGACAGCGGCATCTACCGGCAGGGTGCCGGCGGGTGGGAGCAAGAGCACGACAGACCGGGTGGGACTGTCGTCGCGGCGGGTGAGGCCGTCCACGCCGTCGACGACCAGGGCACGCTCGACCGCACCGACGGGGTCTGGGAGCGCGTCGACGCGCCGGTGTTGCCGGCCGACCTGTCTCTGTCCGACGCGGGGGTGCTCTGTGGGGTTACCGGAGACGGGACCGTCGTCGTCAGGGAGCCCGATCCGGACGGGTACGGCAACTGGCGGACACACCCGCTCGGTCTCCGGGGTGTCGTCGAGTTCGATATGGGCTGAGAGCGCCCCCGCAGAGCCGGACTGTCGGGCCCGTCGACCGCGCCGGACTGGACACAGTTGACAGGGTCGATATCGACAGACTGCGGAAACACAATCCTTAAACAGCACTCCGGGCTAGGAATCGGTAGCGGGATGGGATAGCTAGGAGATTCCGGCGGGCTCATAACCCGCAGACCGGTGGTTCAAATCCACCTCCCGCTACGTTCTGCCGCGAACCACTCCGTGAGCGGCGAAACTGCGCTGGATGTGAACGAGGCGAGACGCAGCACCGAGCGAAGCGAGGTGACCGTCTCGACGTGGTTCAGATCCACCTCCCGCTACGTTCTGCCGCGAACCACGCCGTGAGCGGCGGACCTGCGCTGGATATGAACGAGACGAGACGCAGCGCCGAGCGAAGCGAGGTGACCGTCTCGACGTGGTTCAGATCCACCTCCCGCTACGTTCTGGCGCGAACCACGCCGTGAGCCACACGCATCGGACGGGAGGGCCGAGCCGCTGGGGGCAAACGGGATACCGCCGGACGCCCGGAGTCGAGACGCTCGCGGCCGAGGTGGACCCCGCCCGGCAGGAGAGAGACGAGCGCGTCTCCGGCACGTTCTCGGACGGGTAGCGCAATCTTTTTGCCCCCCAGTGCGATATCTACGCGTACAATGGCAGGTGTCCGTTTTACACCGAGATGCTGAAGCCCACCTGTCAGTTCTGGTGTCGGCTGGACCCCGCCAGCCACACCTGTCAGCACACACCGCGAGAGGTGTTCCATGTCAGAGCACGTAACTGTCGTCCT
>JAQCNG010000086.1 GCA_028275145.1 Halovenus sp.
TTCCATCCGGAGTTGCGCCACGACGAGGCGGGTGTTCTGAGTATGGCCAACTCCGGACCGGACACAAACGGCTCGCAGTTTTTTATCACGCTCTCGCCACAGCCACAACTCGACGACAGACACTCTGTCTTCGGGGCGGTCGTCGACGGGATGGACGTGGTCAGAGAGATCGGAGGTGTCGAGACGGACGAGCGGGACCGACCGGTCGACCCGGTGATTCTCGAATCGGTGACCGTCCACGACGGCTGACACAACAGACTCGGGGCGGAGGTCTGGCACAGAACGAGACCGGAACGGAGGTCTGGCACAGACCGGGGCGGAGGCTGGGACAGCAGGAACAAAAGTCGGGGTGGTCTCGCACCCTGCGGAGCCACTGTCGGGGTGGTCTCGCACCTCGGCAGACAATTTTTGGGCGTGGCCATCATAGCAGGTTCAGTGACACGGGACACTCGGAGACGGGTTCGCGTCGCGGTGCTCGTGGCTGGTGTGGCGCTGGCGGCCCTGCTTGTTGGCTGTCTCTCGCCGGTAATCGACTCCGATTCCTCCGAGAATCTGGGCGAGGTCGACGGTATCGCGTACGACGAGTCGCTCTCGCTCACGGTCGAGGACGGTCTCAACGAGTCAGAGCTCGACGCGCTCGTGGCGCGGTCGATGGCACGCGTCGAGGTGATCCGCGGGCTGACGTTCGAGGAGCGGGTCGAGGTCGATGTCATCGCCCGCGAGGAGTACCGCGAGCAACGGAACACGAACACGAGCAACGCCACGCGCGTCTGGGAGAACCTGCGATACGAGGCGCTGTTCGTCGTCGGCCAGGACCGCGACGCGTCGACCGTTCTCGACGAGGGGTTTGCCGGCAACGTGCAGGGCTACTACTCGCTCCGCGACGACGAGATCGTCATCGTGAGCGACGCGGACCAGCCGACCGTCGACAAGAACACGCTGGTACACGAACTGGTCCACGCGCTCCAGGACCAGCGGTTCGGCATCGAGTACAACGCCCAGACCACCGACGCCAACCGGGGCTACGAGAGCGTCGTCGAGGGGCCGGCCGAACTCGTCGAGAGGCTGTACTTCCAGCGGTGTGACACCGAGTGGTCGTGTGTACGTCCCGGCGACACGGCGGGGTCGTCCGACCTGGAACCGGGTATCGAGCTACAGATACTCCTGCCCTACGTGGAGGGAAGAGCGTTTGTCGACACGGTGCGCAGGCAGGACGGCTGGGGCGCTGTCGACGAACTCCACGAACAGCCACCGGAGAGTTCGGCGCAGGTGATACACCCCGAGAAGTACCCCGACACGGAGCCGGCGAACGTCACGGTCACCGACCGGTCCACGGAGGCCTGGAGTCGACTCGGGGCCAGCGATATAGCGCGTCGACTCGGTGTGGGCGGCGACAAACGGAACGCTGACACCCTCGGCGAGGCGGCCATCTACGCGATGCTCGTGGACAACAACGTCATCGACCCGGAGGAGCGACTGTCGTACGAGCACAGTTTCTCGGCGGGGTGGGCCGGCGACCAACTCGTCGCGTACAGAAACGAGACGGAACTGGGGTACGTCTGGGAGACTGCCTGGGAGACCCGGGACGACGCCGACCAGTTCGCGTCGGCCTACCGCCAGATTCTCCAGGACAACGGGGCACTCGGGACCGGTGACGGCGTGTTTGTCATCCCGGACGGCCCGTTCGAGGGGGCGTTCCGGCTGACACAGGAGGGCTCGACGGTCCGTATCGTCAACGCCCCAACGGGTGACACACTCGACAAGATTCACCGCTGAGAAACGGGGGGCCCCGGCAGTGACACACGGCAGAGTCGGTTCGACCGGACGAGCGCGGGCGTGTCGAGCCGAAGCTATTTTCGACGGACAGACCCAATCACAGCCATGACAGCGTTCGATATCGTTCCGCCGGAGGCGATACAGGCGGGTGACGCGACCGACGCGTACTTCGACCGGACCGTCGAGGCACTGGAGGGGGCCGGTCGGAACCCGGCAGTGGTCGCTGAGGTGACGGCGTCACAGTTCCCGAGCGGGGACTGGTCACTGCTCGCCGGTCTCGCGGACGCCGCCCACCTGCTCGAGGGCCGCGACGTCGACGTCGACGCTCTCCGGGAGGGTCGGCTGTTCGACGGCGGACCGGTGATGCGGATATCGGGGCGGTATTTGGCGTTCTGTCGGCTGGAGACGGCGCTGCTGGGCTTTCTCTCACACGCCACGGGGATGGCGACGGCTGCCCTCGAGGCGCGGCGTGTCGCACCCGACTCGACCGTGTTGAGTTTCGGAAGCCGACACGTCCATCCGTCGATTGCGGCGATGCTGGAGCGAAGCGCCCTGCTCGCGGGGCTCGACGGCATCTCGAACGTCGCCGCCGGCGAGGTCATCGGCGAGGAGGCGGGCGGAACGATGCCCCACGCGCTGGTCATCAGTTTCGGGCGTTGCAACCAGGAGACTGCCTGGCAGGCCTTCGACGAGGCGGCCGACGAGGGTGTCCCCCGCATCGCGCTGTGTGACACCTACTCCGACGAGGTGGAGGAGTCGCTGCGCGCGGCCGAGGCCATCGATGACCTGGACGGGGTACGTCTCGACACGACCGGGTCGCGTCGCGGTGAGTTCGAGCACATCCTGCGGGAGGTGCGCTGGAAACTCGACCAGCGCGGTCACGACGATATCGACATCTTCGCGAGCGGTGGCATGGACCCGGCCGCGATGCGCGAGACACGCGACGTCGTGGACGGGTTCGGCGTGGGGTCACACATCAGCGACGCGGACCCGGTGGAGTTCTCGCTCGACATCGTGGAGGTGGAGGGCGAGCGCGCGGTCAAACGTGGGAAACTCGGCGAGCGCAAGCAGGTCTACCGGACACCCGAGGGGAGTCACGCAGTCACTCCCGAGGACGAACCCGTCGAGGGCGAGGCTCTGCTCGAACCGCTCGTCCGCGAGGGCGAACTCGTCCGCGATTTCGACCTGGACGCGGCAACCGAACGAGCGGCCGCGGACGCCGAGCGCGTCGGGTTCGGCGGGGAGCAATGACCGACCTGGCCGACAGGAGGTGGCGACTCGTCCGCGAGGAGACACGGCCCGGCCCGATGCAGATGGCACTCGACGAGGTGGCCGCCGAGACGGCCGCCTCAGGAGGCCCCCGGACCGTGCGGGTGTACCGCTGGACGCCGAGCACCCTCTCGCTTGGCTACCGCCAGGACCCCGCAACCGTCGACTGGGCGTTCTGTGACGACCACGGGGTCGACGTGACACGACGGCCGACCGGCGGCGGCGGCATCTATCACGACGCCGTCGGCGACATCTCATACACCATCGCCGTCCCGGCCGACGAGGTGCCCGGCGAGTTGCTCGACTGCTACGAGTTGCTCTGTGACCCGGTGCTGGATGGGTTCGAGCGGATGGGCGTCGACGCCGGATTCGCCGAGCAAAAACAGTCGGCAGTCCACCAGCCAGCCTGTTACCTGCGGGCGATCAATCCGGCCCACGACATCCTCGCCGGCGGACGGAAGATAAGCGGGAACGCACAGTACCGCCAGCGCGACGCGGTCGTCCAGCACGGGTCGCTCTCGTTCTCGCTGGCGGGCGAGTCCCACCTCGGCGTGTTCGCCGCGGACCTCGATACGGAGCGGTTCCGCGACCGGGTGACGAGCGTTCGCGAGCAGGCCGGTATCGAGCGGGAGACCGCAGTCGAGGCGCTCGAGGCGGCGCTCGGGGACTGGGTCGACGCGAGCGAGGGGGCGTGGACCGACGCGGAACTGGAGCGGGCCCGGGACCTGGCCAAGCGCAAGTACGCGAGCGACCGCTGGACCCGCGAGCGCGCGGACCCGACGTGAGACCGGCCGTGGCAGGTTCCCGAACGGCCTCACGGGTGTCCACCGCCTCGGCCGGCTATCACCGCTTCGGTCAGGCGTCGTCGCTCTGTCCTGGCGTCGTCGCTCTGGCCGGCTGTCACCGCCGCTCGCGCACACGGTTGCTCGTGGTCACGTCGATGTCGAGTTTGTCTGTTCCCCGAATCCAGTCGATGTACCCCTCCAGACGGTCGGCGTCTCTGAGCGCCTCGACGGTGTCGTGGGACTCGCGCAGTTCCTCGTTGGTGAACACGGCGTGAATCTGGTCGTGACAGGGGCGACACAGCACGACAGTAGGACTCTCGGCGCGGCGCTCGGGGCGGAGGTGGTGTTCCTGTATCGCCTGTGGGTCGCCGATGCGTTCGTCGGGTATCTGGCGCCGGCACAGCGCGCAGGTCGTCGGCATCACCCATCGTTAGGTGTCGGACTCAGATGAGTCTGACGCGGACTCGACTGTCCGGACGGCGCTCGGATACGCCGGGAACAGTGCGCGGGCGACAGGAGGCATTTTAATCCACCGGGGCCCTAACGGAGTCATGGACGTACTCCTGGCTGGCGGCAGCGGATTCATCGGCAGTCGTCTGTGTGCGGAACTGCTCGACCGGGGCCACGACGTGACAGCGCTCTCCCGGAGTCCGGACGACGACGCGTTACCGGACGGTGTCGAGACTGCGATGGGTGACGTGCGCGCGTACGACTCGATTGCGGACGCGTTCGAGCAACGGGACGCGGCGGTGAATCTCGTCGCGCTCTCACCGCTGTTCGAACCCGGCGGCGGCAACGAGATGCACGACCAGGTCCACCGCCAGGGAACAGAACACTGTGTCGAGGCCGCCGAGGCGGCGGGCGTGAGTCGGTTCCTCCAGTTGAGCGCGCTGGGTGCCGACCCGGACGGCCCGACCCACTACATCCGCGCGAAGGGTCGCGCCGAGGAGGCCGTCCGCGACTCAGACCTCGACTGGACGGTCGTCCGGCCCTCGGTGGTGTTCGGCGAGGGCGGCCAGTTCGTCGGGTTCACGCGCAAACTCACCCCGCCGGTGCTCGCGCCACTGCCCGGCGGCGGCGAGACGCGGTTCCAGCCGATTCACGTCGCGGACCTGGTCGGGATGCTCGCCGACACACTCGAGACGGAGGCCCACGTCGGCGAGACGTACGAGATTGGCGGGCCGGAGCAACTCACCCTCGCGGACGTGGCACAGTTGGTTCGCGAGGCACAGGGAGGGTCGGTTCACGTGGTGTCGGTTCCGATGTCGCTGGCCGGTATCGGGATGACCGTCGGCGGCCTGATTCCGGGGGTCCCGTTCGGTCCCGACCAGTACCGTTCGTTGCAGTTCGACAACACCACAGACGACAACGACATCGACGCCTTTGGCGTTGCGCCGGCGGAGATGACCACACTCGCCGACTACCTCGGCATCGACGACGGCAACGGGGCCGGCGAGGCAACCGCAGGGGCGGCCTGACGATGTATCGATGTGTCGACTGCGGAGACACGTACCCGGTGCAGGCAGCCACGCCGTACCGCTGTGACTGCGGTGGGGCGTTCCAGTTTGCCGACCCACCACTGCCGGCGGGGCCGCCCGAGATTCGTCCACCGAACCGCGACGCGGGGCTGTGGGCGTTCGACTTCCTGCCGGTCGACCGGACGGTAACCCTCGGTGAGGGATGGACACCGCTGGTCGCGGCTCCCGACCGGGACGTCTCGTACAAACTGGAGGCGCTGTTTCCGACGGCGAGTTTCAAGGACCGCGGGGCGGCGGTGACGCTCTCCCAGGCGGCGACGTTCGGGGTCGACCGGGTGGTGGAGGACTCCTCGGGAAACGCCGGCGCGGCGATTGCGACCTACGCCGGCCGCGCCGGCATCGACGCCGAGATATTCGTCCCGGCGGACGCAAAACCCGGCAAACTGGCCGCAATCGAGCAGTCGGGGGCGACGGTCCGCCGTATCGATGGGAGCAGACAGGACGTGACCGACGCCTGCATCGCCGCCGTCAACGGCGAGGGAGAGGACTCACAGCGGGGGAGCGCCTGGTACGCCAGCCACGCCTGGCAGCCCTCCTTTCTCGAGGGGACGGCGACGTTCGCCTACGAGGTGGCGGCCCAGCGCGACTGGGCGGTTCCCGACGCGGTTGTCACCCCACTGGGCCACGGGACCCTCTTTCTCGGGGCGTATCTCGGATTCCACCGCCTGCACCGGGCGGGTTGGACAGACGGCGTGCCGCGGTTGTACGGCGCACAGGCAGCAGGAATCGCTCCCATCGTCGCCGAGCGACACGGGGACAGCGCCGCGGCGGGGGCAAACAAACTCGCCGACGGCATCCAGATACGAGAGCCGGCCCGACGGGGTGAGATACTCGATGCGCTCGCGGCAACCGGCGGCGACGTCGTCGCGGTCGACCGCGAGACGACCGAGGCCGAGCACCGCAGACTCGGCCGGAGAGGGTTCCACGTCGAACCGACGTGTGCTGTTGCGCCCGCCGCGCTGGATATCCTGCGCGAGCAGGGCGCAATCGGCCCCGACGAGGACGTTGTCGTTCCGCTGACCGGGAGCGGTCTGGCGACCTGACCGGAGACGGCCGAAGGAGAACCCGGGAGTGAGCCACCATCCGGTCCGAGAGCCAGTCGGGACGCTTTTTCCCCCGGCGGCCGTCCGGCCGAGTATGAGCCCCGAAGAGGTCGCGGAACTCATCGAATCGAACCTGCCGGACGCGCGTGCGGAGGTACAGTCCGCGCGTGGACCCGAGGACGACCACCTGACCGCCACGGTGGTCTCCCCCGCGTTCGAGGGGGAGACGCTCGTCGACCAGCACGACCTGGTCTACGACGCGCTCGGCGAGCACATGACCACGGACATCCACGCGCTCGAACTGACGACCGACACACCCGAGTGAGCCACGAACCGGGCAATCCGGGTGAGCGGACGGGCAGACACCGCCGAGAGGCGCTCACGAGACGGGAGTGCAATGGCGTCGAAGACGACAGGGGGACTAAAGACCCCGGCAGACGAAACATCGACAATGGGAGAGACACGCGTCATCGAGGCCGGCGAGTGCGACCCGGACGAACTGATGACAGCGCTGGAAAGCGGCGACCGACTCGTTGTTCGCACGGAGTTCCTGGGCGCGGAACACGAGGTGACACTCCGTCACGACGGCGATATCTACTACTGTGACACGCCGACACGGCTACACAAACACGACACCCCCGAGGAGATGCGGACCTGCCTCGAACGCCAGGGGTACGCCAGCGCGGACGGCGACGGTTGACCGGGTCCGAGGTGGTCGAACTGCCCGACACCCGACAGCGGTGAGCGCCCCCGCCGCCCCGGTTGTGTCCGCACCGCCCAGTCCTGCGCGTTGCCCGTCTCCCGAAAGACATCGACACGGACCCCCCTCTCACCCGGGACGCTCACATCACCCAGCGGTATCCCCACTGCGCGAGGAAGAACGTCCCGAACACCGCCCCGGACACGATGCTCAGCGCCTCCCTCGCCGATAGCGTGATGACGTCCTCTGTGAGTCCGAACGTCAGGGTGACGTACGTCGCAAGTATCGCCATGAGCGACATATACGACGCGCGGTAGTAGATCTGTTTCTTCCGCTCCTCCAGTATCCCCGAACTGTGTCGCAGGTGCGCGCCCCACGCCACACCGATAAAGAGGAGAACCCCCCCGGCCGCGAGTGCCCAGGTCCGGACCGAGCTGTCCAGCGAGTCGCCAACGGTGGGAACACCGATGACTGCGGCCAAGCCGACCACCGCCAAGAGACCAGCGAGGGCGCTCTTTGCTCCTTGTGGTGCGATCCAGTTGACGAGTCTCTCTGTCGCTGACATTGCACCTGATTGTACTCTCAGGGAGTGTAATGGTCTTTCCGCGGAGTTTCCGGGCGAGAAACAGACACCTCAGCGCGGCGGTGCAGCGACTACGATGACGGCGTCAGGTCGAACTGCTCGGCGGCGGTGCGCATATCCTTGTCGCCGCGGCCACAGAGATTGACCAGCAGCGAGTCGTGTTCGCCGGACTCGGCGAGTTCGAGTGCCAGCGCGATGGCGTGGCTGGGTTCGAACGCCGGGATGATACCCTCGCTCTCGCTGAGTTCGCGAAACGCCGCCATCGCCTCCTCGTCGGTGACAGCGTGGTACTCGGCGCGGCCGGAGGCCTGCATCGCGGCGTGTTCCGGGCCGACCGAGGGGTAGTCCAGTCCGGCGCTAACCGAGTGGTTCTCGGTGTCCTCGTCGATGACCTTTGTTCGCATCCCCTGGAAGATCTCGACCTCGTCACTGGCCGACAGCGGGGCTGAGTGTCGACCCGAGTCCACCCCCTTGCCGCCCGGTTCGGCACCGTAGAAGGCGACGTCGTCGTCCCGGAACGCGGTGAACAGACCGAGCGAGTTCGACCCGCCGCCGACACAGGCAACACACGCCTCGGGGAGGTCACCGTGTAGCTCCTGTATCTGCTCGCGGGCCTCCCGGCCGATGACAGACTGGAACTCCCGAACCATCCGCGGGAACGGGTCCGGCCCGACGGCGCTTCCGACGAGATAGTGGGTCTGTTCGGTGTTCGCGACGAGGTCCTCCAGCGCCGCGTCGACGGCCTCTGCGAGTCCCTCGTTGCCGCGGGTCACCGCCTGGACCTCCGCACCGAGCAGGCGCATCCGGAACACGTTCATCTCCTGGCGCTGGATGTCCTGTCGCCCCATGTAGACGGTCGTATCCAGATCCAGCAACGCACCCACCATCGCGGTGGCGGTGCCGTGCTGGCCCGCGCCGGTTTCGGCGATGAGCCTGTTTTTGCCCGCCCGCTTCGCCAGCAACCCCTGTCCGAGCGTGTTGTTCAGTTTGTGGGCCCCGCCGTGCAGCAGGTCCTCGTGTTTGAGGTAGATGTCCGCGTCGTAGCGCTCGCTGAGGGTGTCCGCCCGGAACACCGGTGTCGGGCGGCCGCCGTAGTGTTCCAGCAGGTGCTCGAACTCCGCCCAGAACTCCTCGGACTCGATTGCCGCCTCGAACCCTGCGGCCAGTTCCTCGAGCGGTTCCTCGAGGGGTTCGGGGACGTGCCGTCCGCCGAACTCGTCGAAACGTTCTGTAGCCATACGACTTATTTACCGCGCACACAGATGAAACTTTCTGCCCATCAGTGTGTATATCTGTCCCACGAGCGGGCACCAGTGTGTATATCTGTCCCACGAGCGGGCACCAGTGTGTATATCTGTCCCACGGGCGGGCTGTCGTTCTGTGCTGGCCGTCCACCGCGACACAGGAGTGTGCTGACTGGGTCCGGGTCTACCCCCGGGGTCGGGCCTGCTGGCCGTCCCAGGCTATCTGTTGTTCGTGAGCGAGTTTCACCAGATGTGCGACCACAGTCGCCTCGGCGAGTGCGAACACGTCCGAGACATCCTTCTCGTAGGCGGCATCGACGATGGCGGCGGGCCGTCTGTTGCCGGCTCTGACCGCCTCGAGGACCCGCGTCTCCCGGTCGAGTCGGTGTTCGAGCAGTCGCTCGCAGGTGGCCCGCGGGTCCTCGATGACGGGGCCGTGTGCCGGGAGCAGGCGGTCGGGATTGCGGGCGTGGACCCGGCGGAGTGAACTCAGATACGCGCGCACATCCCCCTCCGGCGCACCGACCACCACACTCCCCGCCGCGACGGCGAGGTCACCGGTGAGCCACGTGTCGCCGGCGACAAAGGCCACGTGCTCGGGTGCGTGGCCGGGCGTGTCCACCACCTCGATACCCCCGGGGAACCGGTCACCGGGGCGAAAACAGCGGTCCGGAGTGACACCGGTCGCCGCCTCGAACGCCGTCACGCGGCCGTCGCGTGCCCACACGGTCAGGTCTGCCTGCGCGGCGTAGTCGGCGACGGCACCGACGTGGTCGGGGTGGTGGTGCGTGACGGCGACGTGTCCGGGGTCGTGCTCCGCAAGCGCAGAGTCGAGCGCGTCGGTCCGGGCGGCCGGGTCGACCAGCAGCGACACACCACCGGAGTCGACGATGTGTGCGGTGGTTCGCCCGGAGGGGGCACGCGTCGGAGCCTCGACCGGAACCCGTTGTACCCGCGTCCGGTCGTCTGTCACCGTGCGAGTGTGTACACCTGTTTCCGTGCGTCCTGCAGACTGTACTGCGAGTGGACGATTCCCCGCTCCTCCAGGCGGGTCAGTGCGTACCTGACGGTTCTGTCGGGTAACAGCGACTCCTCTGCCACCTCCGCCTGTGACAGCGGCGCGTCCATCTCCAGCACCTTGGCGACCAACTTCGCACTCGGTGGTAACTCCCGCAGGCGCTCGCGGTACTCGTTTTCCGACAGTTTCGTGTCGACCTTCCCCGGCTCCTCGACGGTGGTAGTCATACACTCATGTCCGGCAATCATGCTTGTAAACGTTGGCTATATGCACATCAGAACACTGTATAATGTTAATTGACAAACCAACATCCTTATACTCTACTCAGGTATGGGTTCTCAGTTACGTGTATCCCAGGGGAGCGGCGAGTCCGGCGTGTATCGTGGGTCGGGTCGCACCGGTTCCAGTAGCATTTTAGTGTCTGGCCTGTGAGTGAGAGATGTGAAAGGTGAGGAGTGGTATCAGGCCGACGATGTCGCGGAGTCGTACGACGAGAAGCGGTTCTCGCAGGGCGGGCAACTCATCGACCGGCGGGAGAAACAGGCGGTGCTCGACGCGCTGGGTCCCGTCGACGAAAAGGAGGTACTCGAGATCGCCTGCGGGACGGGCCGATTCACGACGATGCTCGCGGAGCGCGGGGCCGACATCGTGGGGCTCGACATCTCGGAGCCGATGCTCCAGCAGGGCCGAGAGCGTGCCCGCTCGGCCGGCGTGGCCGACGGGTTGGAGTTCCTGCGTGGCGACGCCGAGCGGTTGCCGTTTCCCGACAACCGGTTCGACGCTGTGCTCGCGATGCGGTTTTTCCACATCGCGGACACCCCCGAGACGTTTCTGACGGAGATGCGGCGTGTCTCCCGTGAGCAGGTCTTTTTCGACACGTTCAACGACTACTCGACGCGGATGCTGTACACCTGGGCGCTCCCGATGGGGTCGAGTCTGTACACCGAGGACGATGTCAGGTGGTGGCTCCACGAGGCCGGACTCGAACTCGCGTCCGCGGAGCACGACTGGGTCATCCCGTACGGCTTCTTCCGGGAGGCGCCAAACCCCGTCGCGGCCGGGTTCCGGAGACTCGACCGCGCGGTGGTCGACACCGCACTCGGTGAGCGACTCGCCTCCGTCTCCTACTGGAACGCCAGACTGCCAGAGTAGCGCCGGCTCCCGGCCGGGAGCGGGGTCCACGGGGGAACTACCGACGGGTCGACCCGCCGTCGACGGGGACCGCCGCGCCGTTGACGTTGCTCGCTCGCTCGCTCGCCAGGAACGCGACCACATCGCCGAGTTCCCGTGGCTCCCCGATGCGCTCCAGTGGGTTGTCCGCGGCCCACTCCTCGTAGCCAGTCTCGTAATCCGGCACGTCACCCCGCTCGACGGCCGCCTCGATGAGATTCTCGATACGGGCAGTCTCGTGTGGCCCGGGCACAACCGAGTTGACCCGCACCGCCGGTGCGAACTCTCGTGAGAGTGTCTGTACCAGGCCCTCGACGGCCCGCCGCACGGCATTTGACAGCACGAGGTTGTCCGCGGCCGACCTGACCGTCCGGGAGGTGATTGCGACCGCACTGCCTCTGGACGCGCGGAGATGCGGATGTGCCTCCCGGAGCGTCCAGACGACGCTCATCACCAGCAGGTCGTAGGCGCTGTACCAGTCCTGGTCGTCGGTCCCGAGAAAGGGACCGCTCGGTGGTCCACCCGCGCTCGTGACGACGTGGTCGAGCCCACCGAACTCGTCGACAGTCTCTGAGACAAACCCGGAGATGTGTGCCGGGTCGGTGATGTCCGCCTCCACCGTGAGCACACCGCCGTCACCGGCCTCGCGCAGACGCTCGCCCGCGGCCTCGAGACGGGCCCCGGTCCGCCCGCAGACCGCGACGTGTGCCCCCTCCTCGGCCAGCGCCTCGGCACTCGCCAGTCCGAGTCCGCTGCTCGCGGCCGTACACAGTGCCACGTTACCCTCGATTCCAAGGTCCATACACCCGGTTGGTGGCGCGGAGGCTTATAACTCAGCCGTCTGGGCCGGGACCGCCTGCCAGAAAGCGCTCCTCGATATCCGGTGTGGGCATCATACACTGCTCGCGCTTGCCGAACCAACTGTACCGGTGCTCGGCGACGAACTCGTAGAACACGTCTCGCAGGCGCGCGGGCACCAGTCCGAACGGGCGGGCGAGACTGTAGGGCAGCCCCAGGTGTCGCGCAGTTCGGAGTGCGGCGTCGGATCTGGCGTAGAACTCGCCGTCCTCGACGAGTACGACCGAATCGAGTGTCGCGTCCTCGTAGCCAACCGCCGCGAGCAGTTCCTGTGCAGCGTCCGACTGGAGCGGCGCGAACCGGAACTGGGCCTCCGGGTCACGCTCGATGACGAACTGTATCGACGCGTTACAGAGGTTACAGACCCCGTCGAACAGCAACACGGGGTGGTCCTCGGCGACTGCGACCGGGTCCACCTCGCCGCTGGACCCGTTGCTCACGCCTGCACCTGCCGCGTCGGGGCCTGCGTCCGCGCGTCTGCCCGTCGACTCCTCCATCAACCTGACGTACGTGTTCGGGGCAGTTCAGCGTTTGGTCTGCACCGAGTCTACGTTTCTATGATAGGTTGTGGGGTAATCTCACCGTTGTAGGTTCGTAACAGACAGCGTTCGTTACCGGAGGAACCCCGGAGACTGCCCGAGAACGGCTACGTCAGGGATGTCTGCCTCGGAGAGTGAGCAAGGCGAGTCCACGCAGTGTAACAGTAGCGCGCCCGTAGACGAGTCGTGAACAGACGCCAGTTTGTTGCGACGGTCGGCACGCTGGGGGTCACAGGCGTAGCCGGGTGCACGCTCGGGGGGGCAGACGACGTGACGTTCAGGGTCGGCACAAAGGGGTTCGAGCGGTCCGACGGGGGTGCGTTCGAGGGGTTCTCGGTCCGTGGGGTGAACCTCGGGATGGCAAAGCCCGGCCGGTTTCCGGGCGAGGCCGCTATCACCAGGTCGGAGTACGACCGCTGGCTCGCCGATATCGGGGAGATTGCGAACGTGGTCCGGGTCTACACTATCCACCCGCCGGCGTTTTACCGGGCCCTGGCCGCGTACAACGAGGCCGCGAGCGAGCCGTTACTGTTGCTCCAGGGGACCTGGGTCACCACCGCTGCCCTCCTCGATGCGGGCGACGCGAGGGCGCTCTCGGCGACTGTCGACGCCGAACTGGG
>JAQCNG010000090.1 GCA_028275145.1 Halovenus sp.
CCGTCCGACTCGACGACCTCGTCGATGAACGGTCCGATCTCGACGAACCGGATACGACCGTCCCCGTCTCGAACGAACGTGTGTTCCTCGCTGTCCACGCTCATCACCAGCACGTTCTCGTATCTGAGTTCGCTGATGTCGAACTCGTCACCGATGCCGGTGCCGAGCGCGGTGATGAGGTTGCGGATCTCGTTGTTCTCGAGGATGCGGTCGAGGCGGTGTTTCTCGACGTTGAGTATCTTCCCCCGGATCGGCAGGATTGCCTGGAACTCGGGGTTACGGCCCTGCTTGGCGCTGCCGCCGGCGCTGTCGCCCTCGACGACGAACAGTTCGGCGTCGCTCGGGTCCCGGGTCTGGCAGTCGGAGAGTTTGCCGGGGAGTGTGCTGGAGGCCAGGGCGGACTTGCGGCGGGTGAGTTCCTCTGCTTTCTGTGCGGCCTTTCGTGCCTGTGCCGCCTCGACGGCCTTGTTCACGATTGCCTCGGCCGTGTCGGGGTTCTCCTCGAAGTAGGCACCGAGGTGGTCGTGCATCGCGGACTCGACGACCCCGCGGACCTCGCTGTTGCCGAGTTTCGTCTTTGTCTGGCCCTCGAACTGCGGGTCCGGGTGTTTGACCGACAGCACCGCGGTGAGTCCCTCGCGGATGTCGTCGCCACGGAGGTTCTCGTCGAGGTCACGCAACAGGTCGTGGTCGGTCGCGTAGTCGTTGACCACGCGGGTCAGGGCGGTCTTGAACCCGGTCATGTGGGTGCCGCCCTCGCGGGTGTTGATATTGTTCGCGAAGGCGTGCAGCGAGCCCTGCAGTTCGTCGGTCGCCTGCAGGGCCACCTCCACGTGGATATCGCCGTCGCCGCTGGGCATCGGCGCGCTGTCCTCGATGTGAATTACCTCCTCGTGGAGGGTGGTCTTTGTCTCGTTGAGGTAGGCGACGAACTCCCGGATACCCCCCTCGTACCGGAACTGCTGGTGCATGTCGTCGCGCTCGTCGTGGAGATGGATTTCGACGCCTCTGTTGAGAAAGGCGAGTTCGCGCAACCGGGTTTCCAGTGTCGAAAAAACGAAATCGGTTGTCTCGAATATCTCCTTGTCCGGCCAGAACCGGACGCTGGTGCCGGTCCCCTCGTCGGGTTCGAGGTCGCGGACCCGCTCGATGTCCCCCTCGGGTTGGCCGGCCTCGAAGCGGTGTCGCCAGAGCGCACCGTCGCGCTTGACCTCCACCTCGAGCCACCGCGAGAGCGCGTTCACCACCGAGACACCGACGCCGTGGAGTCCACCGGACACCTGATAGGATTTGCTGTCGAACTTCCCGCCCGCGTGGAGCACGGTCATTATCACCTCCAGTGCCGGTCGGTCGTACTCCTCGTGGGTGTCGACCGGAATCCCCCGGCCGTCGTCGGTCACCGACACGGAGTCGTCGTCGTGGATAGTCACCTCGATCTGCTCACAGTAGCCCGCAAGCGCCTCGTCGATGGCATTGTCGACGACCTCGTAGACAAGATGATGGAGGCCACGCGCGTCCGTCGACCCGATGTACATCGCCGGGCGCTTCTGTACTGCCTGCAGCCCTTCGAGCACCTGTATCTGCCCTGCGCCGTACTCAGTCTCGTCGGACATAAAATCGTCTGTAACATATTAGTGCACCCTGCGACTTAAACCCCCCGCACGCGCACGGCGCGCGTCGCGCGTGCATATCTCCCGAGACGCGCTCTCTCGGCACCAGCATCGCCCAGAGAGCCCTCCGACACCGACCGTACCATTCGAACGGAGTGAGTAACGACGGCGAGCAGCGCATCGAGGGGACGGCAAAGGTTGGTCCGGCGGAGGACCTGTAGGGCAGTCGGTCACACGGCCGAGACCGGACGACCCCGGAACGAAAGGAACACACGTCCTCACACACTATCGCCGGGCATGACAGTCACCGAACCGGAACTGCGTGAGCGACTCGCGGAGATCGAGGACCCGCTCGTCGGCGACGACATCGTTTCGCTGGGGCTGATAAACGACATCAGCATAAAAGGAGGCCGTGCGGGCATCTCGGTGGCGTTCAACACGCCGTACGCGCCGGCCGAGATGGACCTGGGCAAGGAGATCCGCGAGGTGGTCACCGGGGCAGGCCTGGAGCCACAGATCGATGCGGCGGTGACCGCGGAACAGGGGTTCGACCAGGAGGTGTTCCCGAACATCCGCAACGTCGTCGCGGTCGCCTCCGGAAAGGGCGGTGTCGGTAAGACGACCGTCGCGGCCAACCTCGCGGCGGGACTGGACCGACTGGGTGCCCGTGTGGGACTGCTCGACGCGGACATCCACGGGCCGAACGTCCCCCGGATGCTGCCGGTCGAGGACGAACCACAGGTGACCGGCAACGAGGAGCGTCTCGTTCCGGCCGTCTCCGACGGGGTGAAACTGATGAGTATGGGCTTTCTCATAAAGAACCAGGACGACCCCGCGGTTTTGCGGGGGCCGATGGTCAACAACGTGATGACCCACTTCCTGGAGAACGTCGAGTGGGGGACACTCGACTATCTCGTTGTCGACCTGCCGCCCGGCACCGGCGACGCATCGCTCGACCTGCTGCAGTCGCTGCCGGTGACCGGTGTCGCGATTGTCACCACACCCCAGCAGATGGCCGTCGACGACGCCAGAAAGGGGCTGCGACTGTTCGAGAAGCACAACGCCCCGGTGCTGGGTCTCGTCGAGAACATGAGCACGTTTCACTGCTCGAGCTGTGGCGACACGCACAACCCCTTCGGCGAGGGTGGTGCCGCGGTCATCGCCGACGACTACAACGTCGAGATTCTCGGCTCGCTGCCGATCCACACCGACTACGGAGCAGACGGCACCGAGGCCCCGGTGATCAAAGACGAGACGAGTCCGGTCCACGACGTGACGGCAGACCTCGTCGAACACACCGTCGACCGCGTCGGCGAGGTCAACCGGCGACGCCCCGACGACCGACTCCAGAGCGTCGACGCCAGCTCTGCCTTCGGTGACCAGCCCTCCGGCACGGCGCGTCTCGCCGACCGGTGACCGGCTCGCCGACGCGCAGGCAGTTCACAGGGTCGAGAGCCTCACACACGGACGGCTCTACTCGCCCGCGTTCGACCAGTCCACAGCCAGCACGTCGAGGTCGCTGTCGAGCGTGAGCGCGAGTTCGTCGCCGTCGTATGCGACGGTCACACGGACCCGGAGTGGGTCGGTCGAGACCAGGTCCTGGTCGTAGTCGATGTCCGCCTTTATCTCCTCGTTCTCGACGACGGTGTCGAAGTCGTTCGTGCTGTAGGGGTAGCCGAAATCGACGTCGTGGTCGTAGAGAAACGAGATGACCGCCGGGTGGTTCTCGACGACACCCGAAACCGACCCCGTCGCGTGGTGTTTGCAGGTGGCACAGACCCAGTGTGCCCGGATGGGTTCACTGTAGCCGCAGTTCGGACAGGGCTCGGCCTCCCAGGACTCGTGGTCGTAACAGACCGCGAGTGACTGCTCGAGGACACCCGAGCAGCGCGGGCAGACGTTGCCGGTCAGCCGCGCCGACATCGGCCAGTCGAGAAAGGTCAGCGTCGCAAACAGCTCCTCCGGACTGCGGTGTGCGACGCCGGCCGGCGAGAACGACTTGCCCCAGAGCGTCCCGTCGGGGTACTCGGCGGACTCGAAGTGGCCGCCACAGTCGGTACAGACGTGGTACACCCGGCCGCCGTCGTAGGTGAGCCGGGTGTCGCCGCCGCAGCGCTCACAGTCCACCGCGATGTCGGTCGGTTCGAGACGGCCCTCCTGCCCCGCGCCGGCAATCACCGACTGCACCAGCTTCAGCCCCACCGGCCGGAACGTGTACCCCTCGTCGGTCTGCTCGACGTACCGCCCGCGCAACTTGTCGAGGTGGTAGTTGAACTGACCCGAATCCGACACCGGAACCGCCTCGTAGAGCTCCGAAAACGAAACCGCATCCGCCGTCGACATCGGGTCGTAGGCCTCCCAGAGCGCCCGGAGGATGCCCATGCGAATCTCGTTGCCGAGAATCTCGAACACCTCCTCCGGCGGGATGTCCGACTGGCTCTCGTCCAGCGGCGTGCTCTTCATACACGAGTGTAGTGTCGTCAATCATATAGACCTGTCTTTCGGGGGTGTAACGACCCCGAAAGGGACCACCCGCCGGGGCCGACCAGAGCCCGAAACCGGCCGACACGGGACCACTCGTCGCACGGACAACCAGCCCACGGGCGCGCCGGCGTCCGGCCGCTCACAGCAAAATTGGGCCAAACAGGAGCGCGGCCAGCGCACCGATCATCAGCAGTGTCACGCCGGTGGTGACAAGCGTCACGAGCAGCCGTCCGTCCGAAACCGGGAGCCGCGACACCAGTGACTCGGTGCTGACCCGGAGGATGTGTCCGCCGTCGAGCGGGAACGCCGGGATGCAGTTGAAGATTGCGAGATTGAAGTTTATCCACCCGGTCCAGAACAGCAGGTTGGCCAGGATGAACAGCCCACCACCCATGAACGAGAGGGGCCCCTCGAGAACGAAAAACGAGGTCACGTCGGGTGTGAAGCCGGCGAAACTGTAGGTCACACTGGGCTCCATCAGCCCCATGAACGGGAGGATGAGCAACTGGACAACGTAGATGAGCGCGCCGCCGGCCATCGAGGCGTCCTCGGGGATGGCGTCGCCGCTGACGATCTCCAGAAACCGCTCGGCCGGGTAGGTGTCCGCGCCGAAGTCGTCGAGGAGAATCCCGCTGTACCCGTCACGGGTCTGGACGCCGAGTCCCGCCTCGTCACCGCCGCTGAGGGTAACGTCGAACGTCTCCCGCTCGAAGTTCCCGTCCTCGCTCTCGACGTAGGCGACGATTTCGGCGGTCTCGCCTGACGAGCGCCCGTCGAGGGCATCCGAGAGCGCCGTCGCGTTGACCACCCGCTCGTCGTCGATGTGAGTGACAATCGTCGGGGTGCCGTCGGTCGGTGCGCCGGCGGCCGCGAGCGCCTCACCGTCTGTCACCCGCGCGACGAAGGCACCGACTGGAAGCGTGATGTTCCCCCGATTCGTCGCAACCGTCGCCGTCGGACCGTCGACAGCCTCGACGAGGTCACGCTCGGTATCCACAAGGGTGTCACCGACACGCTCGACCCGTGTGAGCGGCTCCTCCCCCTCCACGTCGTCGGCGATACCCTCGACGGAACCGATGACGAGCAGCGACCGGTCGACCGTGCGGTCGGCCCCGTTGCGCAACTCGACGCCGACACTGTCGCTCGCACCCCAGAGCACCGCCTCGAGGTCACTCTCGTTTTCCACCGCGGTCCCGTCGATACCCGTGATGACGTCGCCCTGCCCGAGACCCGCCTCCTCGGCACCCGACCCGGCGAAGGTGGCGCCGACCGATGCACCCGGGGCGGCGGCAATCGAGCCGAGCACCGGCCCGACCAGCAGCAACAGCGCGAGAATCGTCACGGCGAAGTTGTTGGTGATGCCGGCGGCGAACATCCGAATCTGTGCACCGCGGTTCGCCTCGGCCTGGTTCTCCGGATCTGGCTGGACGAACGCGCCCAGCGGGACGAACGCGAGCATCGCCACCCCCATCGACTCGATGTCGATGTTCTCGACGCGGCAGAGCAGGCCGTGGCCGCCCTCGTGGACCACCAGCCCGACGACCAGCCCGAACAGTATCTCGCCCGCCGCGTTCAGCGGGAGAAAGTCGTTGACCCCCGGGATCACCAGTACGTTCTGCGGGTTCTCGATTGTCGCCCCGTCGGGCTGGCTGAGCACCGCGAGTACGGCAACAGCAACGAGGATGCCGGCAAACACCATCACCACCAGCGCGACACCGACACCGACGTTTCCCCAGGCACGCCAGAACCGGTCACGGTCCGCCAGCCGGTCGAGAAAGACCCGCCCGCGTTTCGTGTGAATCGTCTGTACCGGTCCCGACACACTGACTGACGACGGCAGATACCCCCGCGCGTTCAGCCCCATCACCACAACCGTATACAGCACAATTCCAACGACTACCCACGTCAGCAGACTCGCCATTAGGTCCAGTGAGGCGATGTTTGTAAAAGAGCGTTTGGTTCCTTTCCTCTGTCCCGGGAGTTCCGGCGAACACCGGGTGCCGTCAGGAGTCCGACGAACCCTCGATTGGTGGGTTGAGATACACCGCATCGAGGAAACAGAGCCCGCTCAGGAGCGCACCACCGGCCAGTGCCACCTGCAGCGGAACCGGTGTGAGTGCGTACACGCTCAACGCGAGCGCGAACACCAGCGGGATAGCAGCCAACAGCAGGTCGTACCGGGAGAGCCGGCCGAGCACCCGTCGCCAGTGCTCCCGTCGTGAACGATTGTCTGTGTTGCTACTGGTGCTCATCTGTTCTCACCCCTCGAAAATCTGTTCGA
>JAQCNG010000094.1 GCA_028275145.1 Halovenus sp.
AACCCCGGAATCGAGGACGCCCCGACGTAACCCATCCCCGACTGCATCCCGCCGACGAGCTGGTGGAGCTCCGAGGCCAGACTCCCCTTGTAGGGTGTGGCCGCCTCGACACCCTCGGGGACGAACTCCTCGTCCTCGTCTTTGAGATAGCGGTTGCCGTCGCCCGACTGCATCGCGCCGACACTGCCCATCCCGCGGTACTGCTTGTAGCGTTTGCCCTGCATTCTGATGACCCGGCCGGGGGCCTCGTCGGTGCCCGCGAAGTACGAACCGAGCATAATCGCGTCCGCACCGGCGGCGATTGCCTTTATCGCGTCACCGGAGTAACGGATGCCGCCGTCGGCGATGACCGGCACGTCGTGTTGGCTGGCGACGTCGGCCACCTGTGCCACCGCGGTAATCTGTGGCATCCCCGCGCCGGTGACGACCCGTGTCGTGCAGATAGAACCCGGTCCGATGCCGACCTTGACGCCGTCGGCGAAGTCGACGACGGCCTCCGCGGCCTCGCGGGTGCCGATGTTCCCGACGACGACGTCCGCGCCGACCTCCGATTTGATGGTGCGGGCGCTCTCGATGACGCTCCTGTTGTGCGCGTGCGCGCAGTCGATGAAGAGCACGTCCGCACCGGCCTCGTCGGCGGCGGTTGCGCGGTCCATCTCGCCGGGGCCGACCGCCGCCCCGACGCGGAGCGAACCGTCGTCACCCCGGGCCGCGTCGTCGTACTCGCGGCGCTGGAGAATGCCTTTCATCGTGACGAGTCCGACCAGTCGGTCTGTTCCGTCGACCACCGGTACGCGCTCGATTTTGTGCTCGTACATGCGCTCGAACGCCTCGCGGGCGGCCACGTCCTCGGAGACGGTGATGACCTCGTCGGTCATCGCCTTCCGCACGGGGTCGGTCTCGTTGACCTCCAGGTGCGGGCGCACGTCCGTCGAGGAGATGACACCGAGCACCTCGTTGTCGTCGCTGGTCACCGGCGCGCCGCCGACCCCCTCCCGCTCTATCAGGTCGTCCGCCTCGCGGACGGTGGCGTCGGGACTGACCGTCACCACATCGTCGAACGGAATGACGAGTTCGTCGGCACGCTTGACCCGCGCAATCTGGTCGACCATCTCCGGAACGTCCATGTTCCGGTGGAGCACGCCAAGACCCCCGTTGCGCGCCATCGCAATCGCCATCTCGCTCTCGGTGACGGTGTCCATCGCCGCCGAGAGCACCGGTACGGTGAGTTTGACGTTCGTCGAGACGCGCGTCGTCGTGTCGGCCTCGTCGGGTTCGACCGTACTTTCCTTTGGCTTGAGCAGTACGTCGTCGAACGTGAGTGCCTCCGGGACGCGGAGTCGGTCCGAGAAAGGTTCCGGGTTGTTCTCCATGTAAACTGTCGTGTCGCGGCGGTCAAAAGGATTGCGAGACTCGGCGACGACGGAACAGAATCACGGGACACCGACACATCCGGACAGCCCGGAAGACCCGGCCAACAGGCCCGGTGTGACCGGGTCAGACAGTGGTTCCTCCGAACACTCGGGTGAGCTGCCAGCCGGCGGCGTCCCTGACCAGGGTGGCGGTGAACCCGGCAGTCGGGTCGTCACCGAGGTAGTTGCGCTGGGCCTCGGTCCGGTTCAGGTTCTCCGGCTGGACCGACGCGATGACGGATACCCGTTTCAGTTCGTCGACGTCCGCGAGCTCCAACTCCGCGCCGAACACGCCGGAGCCTATGTTGCCCTCCTCCGACTGCGCGGCCTGCGCGGTGTCGGTGACGTGGAGAAACGTGTGGTGAGTTTCAATCGACGGCTCGATGGAGCTGTACTGCTCGAACTGCTGTCGGTCCCGAAGAAACTCCTCGTAGCTGAGTCCGCTCTGGCCGAACTCCGACGCGTCGTGAAACATCGTGCCGGCCGCCGCCCAGTCGTTGTCGGCGATAGCGTTCACGTAGTCGACGGCGACCCCCTCGGCACCGTCGGGCCCGCCACCACCGCCAACGCCGAGCACCGCGGCCCAGCCCAGACTGGCAGCGACAGCGCCGGCCGCGCCACCGAGCAACAGACTCCGGCGGCTGACCCCGGACTTCCCGCTTCTCTGGGCTCCACCCGCCGGCGGTTCGTCGGTATCGGTCACACCCGTGGGCCCCGCGTCCTCGTCGTCCGCTGGCAGGTCGGCGTCGATATCCGACGGTGGGGGCTGTTCGGACCTGTCGGCGTCGGCCGAGAGCGGGTGCCCCGCGCCCAGATTCCGCCCGGGCAGGTCCCCGGTTTCGTCGTCCCCGCCCTGTTTGTCGTGCTCCTCTGTCACGGGCGAGTGTCACACAGCTATCGCAAAAAGGCCGTCGGCTGTTGGCGGGACAGCCATGTCGTGTGCGGCCACGTCTCACGCAAGAGACTTACCTGCCGCTACGAATATTTAGACATGCACTCCGCCGACCCCACCATCGAGCGCAGTGTTGTTCAGACGCCTCGCAGTCACGAGCGCGCGAACACATCCAACTGGGGTACGTGCTGGAATTTCGGGATGCAAACAGATTTTTCCCCGAACAGGGCGCGCGCGGAGTCCGGTGACGCCACCCGCGGCAGGCGTCGACCGTATCGCCCGGCGGCCACGGCCACGGGTGAGGGCCGTCCGTAGCCTGGATGAGTAGCTCGCAGCACCCGGTCGCGCTCTCCATCGAGCGGCGCGTCAGTTCCTCCGCCCGCCTGCTGGCGGTGGTGATGTGCCTGCCGCTCGTCGACGGCGTGTTCGTGGCAGTCGTGCTCGGCGGCGCACTGGAGACAGTCGCGGGCATCCTGGAGGTGGGTCTGCTCGTGTTCGCCGGGAGCGCCACGGTTGCGGTCATTCTCGCGGAGATGGACGCCACCCCGCGCGAGCAGGCCCGCATCGTGCTCGGCGTGGGCGCGGTGGTCATCGCGGGAGCGGCCGTCCAGGCGACGCTCGCACCGACAATCGAGAGCCTGCTCGATATGGCCGTCTTCGAGCGGTTCGCCGCGGTGGTCGTGCTCGGCATCGCCGCATCCACCGCGAGCGCCCGTCTCGACGAGTACCTCCCGGGACCGCCGGTGGTTCTGGCGCTCGGTCTGGTCGCCAGCGTCGAGCCTGCGGGTGCGTCGTTCGCGCTGCAGACCGACCCCGTGCTGGTCGTCAGAGCAGTCGCCGCCGCCGGCGTCGGTGTCGGCGCGGCGCTGGCCGTTGCGGTCACCAGCCCGTGGCTGCGCGCCGTCGTCGAGATCGACCGCTTCCGGTTCGGGAGCGCAGTCGCACTGGGCGTGCTCGCGCTCTCCATCGGGGGACTCGTTCCCTCGAGTGCGCCCGTCGCGCTCGCGGTGTTGCTGGTGACCGGACTGCTCGCGCTCGACCCCGGCGACGGCGGAGCGGCTGGGACGGCAGGGGCCGTCGTGGCCGACGGGGGTGACCACACCTCCACCCCCGACACCGACGCCGGTGGGGATTCCGACACCACCGACGACCCGGCGCCGGACGAGAGTCCTGGGTCTGCCGACCAGGCGGAGTTCGGCGAGGGCGGGTCCACAGCCAGACAGCCACCCTGGTTCTGACGGCCCCGACACCAGACTGGGCCACGCTCGAGTGTGCCGTCGCGCCCTGTCAGAGCGGGCGAGCGCCGCTGTCGGGGTGGCAGAGCGGCGGCGTCGGTCGCCTGGCCGCCGGGAGTGCGGAGCCGTCTAGCAACTTTTAACCCCGACAATGGGATAGTTACTGATAAGATGACGAGCAACAAGATTCTTGGAATCGACCTCGGGACGACAAACAGTGCCTTCGCTGTGATGGAGGGCGGCGACCCGGAGATAATCGTCAACAGCGAGGGTGAGCGAACAACGCCCTCGGTCGTCGCCTTCCAGGACGACGAACAGCTCGTGGGCAAGCCCGCAAAGAACCAGGCCGTGCAGAACCCGGACGACACCGTCGAGTCCATCAAGCGCCACATGGGCGAGGAGGGCTACACGGTCGAACTCGACGACGAGGAGTACACGCCGGAGCAGGTTTCGGCGATGATTCTCCAGAAGATAAAACGGGACACCGAGGAGTATCTCGGCGAGGAGATCGAGCGGGCGGTCATCACGGTGCCGGCGTACTTCTCGGACCGCCAGCGCCAGGCCACAAAGGACGCCGGGCAGATTGCCGGCTTCGAGGTCGAGCGTATCGTCAACGAGCCAACGGCGGCGGCAATGGCCTACGGACTCGACGACGAGAGCGACCAGACGGTGCTCGTGTTCGACCTCGGGGGCGGCACGTTCGACGTGTCGATTCTCGACCTCGGTGGCGGCGTCTACGAGGTGGTCGCCACGAACGGCGACAACGACCTTGGGGGTGACGACTGGGACCACGCCATCATCGACTGGCTTGCCGAGAAGTTCGAGGCCGAGCACGGCATCGACCTCCGCGAGGACCGCCAGGCGCTCCAGCGACTCACCGAGGCCGCCGAGGAGGCGAAGGTCGAACTTTCGAGTCGAAAGGAGACGAGCGTCAATCTACCCTTTATCGCGGCCGACGACGAGGGGCCAAAGGACCTGGAGGCGTCGCTCACCCGCGCGAAGTTCGAGTCGCTGACCGCCGACCTCGTCGAGCGCACGGTCGGCCCGACAGAGCAGGCGCTCTCGGACGCCGACCTCTCGAAGGAGGACATCGACGAGGTCATTCTGGTGGGGGGGTCCACACGGATGCCGATGGTCCAGGAACAGGTCGAGGAGCTCACCGGCAGGGAGCCGAAGAAAAACGTCAACCCCGACGAGGCGGTCGCGCTCGGCGCGGCAATCCAGGGGGGTGTGCTCTCCGGTGACGTGGACGATATCGTGCTGGTGGACGTGACGCCGCTCTCGCTGGGTGTCGAGGTCAAAGGTGGCCTGTTCGAGCGACTCATCGAGCGCAACACCACGATTCCGACAGAGGAGTCGAAGGTGTTCACGACCGCACAGGACAACCAGACGATGGTCCAGATACGCGTGTTCCAGGGCGAGCGCGAGATCGCCGAGGAGAACGAACTGCTCGGGGAGTTCTCGCTGACCGGCATCCCGCCGTCGCCGGCGGGTGTCCCCCAGATCGAGGTGACGTTCTCGCTCGACGAGAACGGCATCGTCGACGTCGAGGCCGAGGACAAGGGGTCGGGCAGCACCGAGAACATCACCATCGAGGGCGGTGTCGGCCTCTCGGACGACGAGATAGAGGAGATGAAAACCGAGGCCGAGAAACACGCCGAGGAGGACGAGCGACGCCGCGAGCGCATCGAGGCCCGCAACGAGGCCGAGTCGACCGTCCAGCGCGCCGGAACACTGCTCGAGGAAAACGAGGAGACACTCGACGAGTCCACCCAGGAGGAGATCGAGGCGGTCATAGACGACCTCGAGGCGGTCGTCGACGACGAGGACGCCACAAAGGAGCAACTCGAGGAGGCAACCGAGGAACTCTCCGAGAAGCTACAGGAGATCGGAAAACAGGTCTACCAGCAGGCAGAGGGTGCCGGTGCAGGCGCGGCCGGCCCCGGTGCCGGTGCTGCTGGTGCTGGCGCGGGTCCCGGTGCCGGCGCAGGTCCCGGCCCCGGCGCGGGTGCAGGCGCTGCCGGCGCTGGCGATGCCGGTGCCGCGGGTACCGGCGAGGAGTACGTCGACGCCGACTTCGAGGATATCGACGAGGACGAGAACGACGACGAGTGATCCGGCGCGGAGTCGAGCGGGACACCGGCCGCGAGACGACGGCGCGACGGTCGGAGACGGCCCGCCCGACCAGAGAGGCAATGTGAGCAAAAAAGAGAGCAAACGGTCAGGTGTGTGCCAGCGACGGGAGGTTCAGCCGCCGAGTGTGTTGATGAGTTGTTCGCGCCACCGCTTGAGGTCTGTCAGTTCGGACTCGATGTCGTCGATACGTTCCTCGAGCTCCGACTCGATGTCGTCGATACGTTCCAGGTCCTCGAGTTCCGACTCTGTGTCGTCGAGCCGTTCCAACTTCGTCTCGATATCGTCGATACGTTCCAGGTCCGCAAGTCCCGACTCGAGGTCGTCGACCCGGTCGAACTCCTCGGTGACGCTGGACTCGAGTTGCTCGAGCTGTTCTTCGAGCGCCTCGATGCGACCCCGCACCTCGACGACAAACTCGGTTTCGAGGTGTTCGAGGCGGTCGTCGAAGTCGTCGAGTTGGGCCTCGAACGAGTCGATGAGCTCCGCGCCGGTTCCGTTCTCGTCGAGGAACTCCTCGAGAGCGCCGGTGTAGGCCCGGAGGTTGGCCACGTCCTGCTGGAGGCGGTCCAGTCGCGCGGTCCGGCTTCCGGAGCCGTCGTATTGCTCGACGAGCACCTCGCGCAGCAGGTCGAGGTCCGCCTGTGAGACGTTGTCTCTCCGGAGTTCGGTCGCGAGGCTGGCAACGACACTCCCCTCGGCGGCCGGTCTGACAGCCTGTTGTGGCTCGTCGGTTGCCGGTTCGGCCGGCGGCCGGGCGCTCGCAACCCTCCCGTTTTCCTCGTCGTTCTGGTCGTCTCTGCTGTCCGTGTCCGGGGTGCCCAGGTCGAGGGTCGACGGAACATCGGGTTCCTCGGTGGGTTCCTCGTCGTCCTCCTCGGCCGGTTTGGTGCCGCGCGAGATTGCATCCTCCACGAGGGCGTCGTCGCTCTCGAGGACGACATCGTTCTCGCTGTCGGTCGCGGAGAGCGGCGGGGTGACCGACTCTATCGTCGGGTCGGTCAGAAACTGTCTGACATCCTCGGCCGCCCGGATGCCGTAGACGGTGGTGTAGGAGGCGTTCGGCTCGAGTTCTCGCTCGAACGTGATGCGGTCCTCCTCGATTGTCCAGTGCTCGCTCCCGTAGTCCGGATGGAACCCGAGGTCCTCGACAGCCACCCCCCGTGGAACACGGTCGGAGAGACGGAGAGTCACCGGTTCGTCACGTCCCGAGGAGAGTTCGAAGGCGATTGCCGGGACAGGAAACTGGTCCGCCACGAATCGCTTGAGGACGCGCACACCGTCGGCGGATACT
Source organism: Halovenus sp. (assembly GCA_028275145.1). GTDB lineage: Archaea > Halobacteriota > Halobacteria > Halobacteriales > Haloarculaceae > Halovenus. Next base: position 6,967 of record JAQCNG010000094.1, read on the forward strand.
CGAACGCTGTCGTGCCCCTCTGCCTCGCTCATGTGTCTCTATGGGGGCCATAGCCTCTTTAACCCTGCTCACAGGTCGACGCGGTCGCCGAGTTCGACGATGTCGAGCCTGTCGGGGTACTCGAAGCTACTGGCGTGGTGATGCAGGGCGGTCGGGTCGGCCGTGAGCCCCCGCCACATATCCCAGTGTGTCGGCACGAGGCGGTCGAGTTCGAGTTCGCGGGCCGCCTCGATAATCAGCCCCTCGTCGTTGTACCAGGTGGTCTCGGTGGGCTCGCCGGTTTCTTTCTCGGGGAGCATCCCGGTGGTGCCAAACGCGAGCGCGCCGACGTCGATATCGTGGGTCGCGAGGTCGCCGAACCCGCCGGGACGGGCGTCCCCGCCGTGGACGAACGTGCCCGACGCGTGCTCGACGACGTACGCGACGGGGTGGGCGGCGTCGGGGTCGTGTGCCGGTCCGACGGTCACCGTCAGGTCGCCGACGGCGAACTCGTCGCCCTCGCTCACGGTCCGGAACTGGTCGTCGGCCAGGTCCCACCGCTCGCGCCAGTCGGCCGACTCGGTGACGGCCATGCTCGCATCGGGGGCGTAGTAGGTTGCGTCGTGGGCAGCGAGCAGCGGGGCCTGACTCGGGCCGTGGACGTGGTCGGTGTGCTCGTGGGTCGCGAGCACCGCGTCCGCCGCCGCCACGTCCCCCGGGTCGAACGGCACCGGAATCATCCGAACGGTCCGGGGCGGGTCACCTGTCCCCAGATACGGGTCGACAAACAGCACCGTCCCGCCGGCGCTCTTTACTGCGAACCCGTTGCAGCCGAGATACCACAGGGCGAGTCCGTCCGGCTGTGCGTCCGCGATTGCCCGCGGCAGCCAGTCACCCCAGTCGCTGTGAACTGTCATAGTTCGGTGTGTGGGCGAGCGGTGTGTGAACGTTTCGGATGCCCACGGCGAGACACTACCGCCGGAGCGCCTCGGGAAGTGTCCCGAGCAGGTCCGTCGCGAGGAGCGCCCCACCTGCCGCGGCGAGGTCACCGGCCCGGCCGGTGGCGTACGCGCCCACCGCCGCGGCGTCGAGGGGGGCCAGACGGGCCGCGAGCGCGCCGGTCACGCCCGCGAGCACGTCGCCGGTGCCGCCGACGGTCATCCCGGGGTTGCCGGTGCGACTCACCCGCGTTTGCTCCCCGTTCGAGACGATGTCGTAGCGGCCCTTCACCAGCAGCGTCGCACCCAGGTCGGCGGCGAACGACGCCACCGCGTCCCGGCGGTCGCGCCAGTCCTCGCGCCGTGGCCCGCCCATCCCGGCGAGTTCGCCCTGATGGGGAGTACAGACCAGCGTCGCGTCCGTCTCGGCGTCGGGAACCACCTGCAGGGCATCGGCGTCGACGACGACGGTGCCGTCGACAGCATCGAGCAACCCCCGGACGGCCGCGAGGGTCGGTTCCGCGGCACCCAGGCCGGGCCCGACCACGACCGTGTCCTGCCGGGCCGCGAGGTCAGCGATGCGGTCGAGGTGCTGGGGTTCGAGTCGGTCGCCATCGAACGGACGGACGATGAGACTCTCGCTGTAGCCCTGCACCTGGGCTGCGACCGGGCGTGGACACGCGACCCGGACGAGGTCGGCACCCGCCCGCAGGGCCGCCTGCGCCGCGAGCGCCGGCGCGCCCGTGTACGGCCCGCCACCGACGACCAGCACCTCGCCGTGTGCGCCCTTGTGACTCGCGGAGGCACGGTCGAGACGGAGCAGGTCACCGCGCTCGACGAACTCGCGGGCCGCGGCCGGGATACCGATATCCGCGACGGTGACCGGCGCGTCGAGGCCGTCGAGCCCCGGTTTCGTCTCGTGGAACGTCACCACACGGTCGGGGTCAACCGCGTTCTCCGCGAGGACGCCACGCCCGGTGTCCAGCCCCGAGGGCACGTCGACCGAAACCACCGTTCCGTCGGCATCATTGACCGCCGCCGCGGCGCTTGCCTCGGGTTCCCGGAGCGCACCGCTGATGCCCGTACCGAGCATGGCGTCGACCACGACGTCCGGGTCACCCAGAGCGAGCGCCGTCGAGTCGCGCACCTCGCGGGTGTCGTAGGCGGCCCGTTCGAGGGCCGTCCAGTTCTCGCGGGCAATCTCGCTGCTGATGGTCTCGGCGCGCCCGAGCAGACACACCCGCAGGTCGTAGTCGTCGAGAAAGCGGGCCGCGACCAGCGCGTCGCCGCCGTTGTTACCCCGTCCCGCGAGGATGGTCACGGCCGAACCGGGGTCGGCGACCGCTCGCACCGCCCGCGCGACGGCGTTGCCGCTCGACTCCATCAGTTGCTTGCGTGGCACGCCGAGTGCCTCGGCGTTCGCGTCCACGACCGCCATCTCCGAGCCGGATATCATGTAACCATCTTCGTCGTCGGGCGAAAAAAGTGTGCCGCGGAGAGCAAACGCCACGAGCGTCTGGTTCGTCGTGGCACCAATCTCGCAGACGCGCTGGCACATCTGCGGCCGGCCCTGGCACGGCAACGGCCGACACAAGCGTTAGGGCCGGCGGCACCGACAGTCCGGGTATGACGCTCAGACAGCCACCACTCGCTCACGACGCGAAGAAAACGGATTTCGGCGGGTGGGAGATGCCCGTCGAGTTCGGCTCCATCAGGACCGAACACGCCACAGTCCGGGAGTCGGTCGGCAAGTTCGACGTCTCGCACATGGGGCAGGTGACCGTCTCGGGTCCCGACGCCGCCCGCCTGCTCGGGCGACTCACCACGAACAACGTGTTCGCGCTCGCCCCCGGAGAGGCCCAGTACGCCGCCGTCACCGA
>JAQCNG010000111.1 GCA_028275145.1 Halovenus sp.
ACGGCACCGGAGAGAATCGCCTCGATGACCTGACGACCGGGTGGCCCGAGCGCGTACCCCGCGTCGGTCTTCCGGACGAAGTGGTCAAGCAGTTTATCGAGGTGGTAGTTGAACTGCGCGGAGTCCGAGAGGTCGATGCGGTCGTACAGCCCCGAAAACGAGAGTGCCCCGTCCGCGGCGCCGAGTTCACGCAGAATCTGAATCCGCGTCTCGTTTCCGAGCGCAGCGAACGCGTCGTCGGGCGCGAGGCAGGTTGTCTCCTGGTTCTGACTCATACAGAAATCTCTGCCTGCAGCAATTGAAACCCACCCCGGGATGGCTCTGTTCGCGAAACTGCGGGCCTATCCGGAACCCTTAGAAGCAATCGGTCCGGAAAAGATGGTATGGGGCTGTTTCGTTCGAGCGAGGTTGTCGGCATCGCGGAGTCCGCACTCGAGTTCGCGCTGGCGGCCTCGGAGGAGGCCCACCCCCGCGAGTACATGGGGGTGTTGCGCGGCGAAGCGGCCAGTTCGGTCGGTGTCGACATGAACGGGACCATCCTGACCGAGGTGCTGGTCATTCCGGGCACCGAGTCGAACCCGACGAGCGCGAGTTTCAAGCCAACACAGGTGCCAAACGACCTGAGCGCCGCCGGCTCTATCCACTCACACCCGAACGGTGTTTTGCGGCCCAGCGACGCCGACCTGGCGACGTTCACGACCAACGAGATTCACATCATCGTCGGCGCGCCGTACCGACTCGACGACTGGCAGGCGTTCGACAACGACGGCCGGCCCGTCGACCTGCCGGTCGTCGAGATCGAGCCACCCGAGGAGTCGTTTTTCGATTTCAGCCAGGAGGACCTCGACGAGGGCAACCGATGACGCGGGTGGTCGCACAGGGGACCTTCGACATTCTCCACCCCGGCCACGTCCACTACCTGCGGGAGGCCCGCTCGATGGGCGACCGCCTCGACGTCATCCTCGCGCGCTCGACGAACGTCACTCACAAGCAGTCGCCGGTTGTCCCCGGCCCACAGCGCGTCGCGATGGTCGACGCGCTCGACCCGGTCGACGACGCCCGCCTGGGTAACCCCGACGACATCTTTGTTCCAATCGAGGAACTCGACCCCGACATCATCGTGCTCGGCCACGACCAGCACCACGACGAGGCGGGCATCGAGGCGGCGCTCGCGGAGCGTGGCATCGACTGTGCGGTCGAGCGCGCCTCGGAGTGCCCCCGCGAGTTCGACGGGGAACTGCTCTCGACGGGCGACATAATCGACCGCATTCTCGCCGAACGTGGCTGAGCAACGCCGGTCTGTGCCCGTGGCCCGACGACCCGATTACGCGAAATCGTCGAACGTCGGCCGCTCGTGGTCGCCGGGGAACGACCCGACCGGCACCTGTGTCTGGTCACCGCTCTCCATCTGCTTGAGCGTCACCTCGCCGTCTGCGAGGTCACGCTCGCCGACGATGACCACCGTCTCGGCGTTGATGCTGTCCGCGTAGTCGAGCTGTGCGCCGAAACTCCGGCCGGAGACGTCCGACTCGACGACGTGGCCCCGCGCCCGCAGGTCGCGTGCGATGCGGGCCGCAGTCTCGCGTGTCTCGCCGACCTGCAACACGTAGTAGTCGGTCTCTATCGCCTCCTCGGGCCAGACGCCGGCGCGCTGGCAGAGCAGGGAGAGCGTCGCGTAGCCCGGTGCCACCCCGACAGCTGGTGTCGACTGGCCGCCGAACCCCTCGATGAGGTCGTCGTAGCGGCCGCCACCGAACACAGAGCGTGACACCTCGCCCGTCGAGTCGAAACACTCGAACACGACACCCGTGTAGTAGTCCAGCCCGCGGGCGGTCGTCAGCGAGAGCGAGCAGGAGTCGCGCACGCCGAGGTCTGTCGCCGCCGCGAGCACCCGCTGCAGGTTCCCGACAGCCGCCTCGACGCGGTCGGTCCCCGCAAACGCCACCAGTTCGTCCAGTCGGTCCTCCGGTGTCGCCAGCAACTCGTCGAACTGGTCGACCTGCCCGGCCGAGAGCCCGGCGTCGGTCAGCAGGGCGGCGTACTCGTCGGGCTCGACCTTCTCGCGCTTGTCGACCGCCCGAACCGCCGCCCGGGTGTCGACCTCCCCCTCGAAGGCGGCGAGCAGTCCGCCCAGGATATCCCGGTGGGAGACGCGGAACTCGAAGTCCCCGCTGTCGAGCCCCAGCCCGGTCAGAGCGTCGGCCGCCACCGCGAGCACCTCGGCGTCGGCTGTCGGTTCGGCCGAGCCGAAGATGTCGACGTTGGTCTGGTAGAACTCCCGGAACCGGCCCTGCTGGACCTGCTCGTAGCGCCAGAACGGCCGCGTCGAGAACCACTTTACCGGCTTCGTCAGTGCCTGCTGTCTGGCGACGGCCATACGCGCCACCGTCGGTGTCAGCTCCGGCGTCAGCGCCACCTCGCGGCCACCCCTGTCCTCGAAGACGTACAGCTCCTCGAGAATCTCCTCGCCGCTCTTGTCGGCGTACATCTCGGCGGACTCGAGTGCCGGCGTTTCGATCTCCCGGAACCCGTACCGCCGGGCGACCGACTCGACGGTGTCGATTGTCTCCCGCCGTGCGGCCATCTCCGGCGGGTAGAAGTCCCGGAAACCCTTGATGCGGTCGTACATACCTCTCCGTTCGGCGAGCACGCGCTTGAACGCTGTCCTTTTGCCCGCTGTCGCGTGGCCGGCTTCAACGGTGTGGCTCCGTTCGAGCGGGGCAGATGGTCGATTCGGGCGGAGCAGGTTCGAGCGGGGCAGATGGTCGACTGGAGAGGGGCAGATTATTGTTTACGCGCGCCCGAAAACGATATATGAGTTACGACAGGGTACGGGAGTCAGACCCGGCGGTCGCGGACGCGCTCGCGGCCGAGAAACAGCGACAGAACGACACGCTGGCGATGATCGCGAGCGAGAATCACGTCAGCGAGGCGGTGCTCCAGGCACAGCGCTCGGAGCTGACGAACAAGTACGCGGAGGGCTACCCCGGCGAACGCTACTACGGCGGCTGTGAACACGCCGACGAGGTCGAACAGCTCGCAATCGACCGGGCGAAACAGCTCTGGGGGGCCGACCACGTCAACGTCCAGCCACACTCGGGGACACAGGCCAACATGGCGGTCTACCTGGCGATGCTCGACCCCGGTGACCGCATCCTCTCGCTCGAACTCGAGGACGGGGGTCACCTCTCGCATGGCCATCCCGCAAACTTCACCGGCCAGACCTACGAGGTCGAGCAGTACCAGGTCGACCCGGAGACGGGCTACATCGACTACGAGGGGCTCCGTGACCGGGCCGAGACGTTCGACCCCGATATCGTCGTCTCGGGCTACTCCGCCTACCCCCGCGAGGTGGAGTGGGAGCGGATACAGGCCGCCGCCGACGCCGCCGGCGCGTACCACCTGGCCGATATCGCACACATCACCGGCCTCGTCGCCGCCGGTGTTCACTCCTCGCCGGTCGGCACCGTCGACTTTGTCACCGGTAGCACACACAAGACCATCCGCGCAGGCCGTGGTGGCATCGTCATGTGCGACGAGCAGTACGCGGGCGACATCGACTCGTCGGTGTTCCCGGGCGCACAGGGTGGCCCCCTGATGCACAACATCGCCGGCAAGGCCGTCGGTTTCGCCGAGGCACTCGAACCCGCGTTCACGTCGTACGCCCAGCAGGTCGTCGCCAACTCGCAGGCGCTCGCCGACCGCCTGCAGGAACAGGGGTTCTCGCTGGTTTCGGGGGGCACCGACAACCACCTCGTGCTCGCGGACCTGCGCGACTCCCACCCCGAAACGACCGGCAAGGACGCCGAGGAGGCACTCGAGGAGGTGGGCATCGTGCTCAACGCCAACACCGTGCCCGGCGAGACGCGGTCGCCGTTCAACCCCTCCGGGATTCGCGTCGGCACGCCCGCGCTCACGACCCGCGGGTTCGGTGAGGCGGCAATCCGCGAGGTTGCCGACCTCATCACGCGCGTCGTCGACGCACCAAACGACGAGCAGGCAAAGGCCGCTGTCAGCGAGCGTGTCGACGAACTCACCGACGAGTTCCCGCTGTACTGACCCGCGGCTCGCGGCGCAGACGGCTCTGCCCTCCGCCGAACCCCGCGGACGGCCCACACTTGGTGTGTCAGGCAACAACTGTACCTCCGAGGATACGTTACACGCACAGTATGGCACGTCGCGTGTCAACTAGTATCACAAACGCCCACGAATCGAACGGTACTCCACGGTCGCAAGGCGAGTGTTGGCTCCACCCAGGCCGAGTCCTCCAGACCCGAGTCACAGACCGGTCCATCCAGACGGGCCGAGCGCCCGACCGACAGTCGCCAGGCCGGAGAGACCGAACAGAGCGCTACTGCGAGCGCACCAGACGGCGTCGTCCCGACCGCATCGTCGCCCCGACCGACCACAGGGCGCGGTCATGATCAGGTTCCTTCCGCTGTTCCTGCCGTTGTTTCTCGTCGTGCTCTCGCTTGGCTTCTACTGGGGCCGGAACCACCAGAAACGCATGGCGGAGATAGACGAACCGGACGAGCCACAGATATTCACCGACGGCGGCGTAAAGATGGAAAGTGCCGCGCTGGGTCCCGACGAGATCGAGCAGTACAGCAACGAGGAGATAGCCGACTACCTCAAGGAACACGAGCGAATCCTCTCCCGGGCGGTCAACCCGCCGCGTGACCGTCCCGGACGACGAGGGTGTCACCGACGACGTCGCCGATGCGCCTGCCGTCCCCCCGGTAGAGAATCACGGCGACCGCAACGGTCCAGTAGCCCAGTCCGTCGACCAGTCGCAGCGCGTTCCGGAGCAACGACCCCTTCACAGACAGTGCGGAGCCGTCGGCCTGGACGGCCCGGAGTCCAAACACCCGTTTGCCGGGTGTCCGGCCGGTCCACAGTTCCAGGCTGAAATGATAGAGAAAGGCAACAGCCATCAGCGCGAGAACGACCACCCGCCGGGTCTCGCCGGGGGAGACGACAGCCCCGAATGAGACCCCCGCTGCGAGGGCGGGCGGGACCACCAGCAGGACAACCGCGAACTGGTCGAGCAGGAACGCCGGCGTGCGCCGGCGAAGCGGCGCGGGGTCCGGAGCCATCGGTGGAACTCAGGCCGACTCCGGGAGGATGCCCTCCGCCTCGAAGACAGCGCGCAGTTCGTCCATCGAGTCGACGACGCCCTCACAGGCCGGTTCGACGGCGGGCTTTGGCGCGAACCCGACGGCGAGGTCGGCCGCCTCGAGCATCGGCAGGTCGTTCGCGCCGTCTCCAACGGCGACGGTCTCCGTCTCGCCGGTGGCGGCCCGCAGGACCGCGAGCGCGTCGTCCTTTGTCCCCTCCACGAGCGGCCCCTCGACGTCACCGGTGAGCGCCCCGTCGGCGGCCGGCAGGCGGTTGGCGACGACGGTGTCGACGTCCGCTCCCGCCCCGGCGAGCGCCGCCTCGACGCCCCGCTCGAACCCGCCGGTCAGGATGGCCGTCTCGACGCCTGCCCCCGCGAGCGCGTCGAGCACGTCCGCGGCGCCCGGGCGCAGAGTCACCTCCTCGAAGGCCCCGGTAGCGCGCGCCAGGTCGAGTCCCGAGAGCAGGGCACATCGCCGGCGCAGACTCTCCGCGTAGGCGAGTTCGTTGTTCATCGCCCGCTCGGTTATCTCGGCCATCTCCGGGGCGACCCCCACCTGTTCACCCAGCAGGACCGTCATCTCCGAGTCCGAGAGCGTCCCGTCGAAGTCGAACGCAACGAGCATGGCCGCTGTTTGTCGCTGGCCGGATTCAATGTCCCGGTTTCGGTCCCGCCACCTCGACGCCCGGA
>JAQCNG010000114.1 GCA_028275145.1 Halovenus sp.
GAGGAGACAACGGACGACAGTCAGGCGAATCTGGAGGACTTCTGATGGAACTGGTCGAGGGTGAGGCGACCGTCGAGGACGTTGACGGGTTTCTGTCGACAGTGGGGGAGGTTGGCGAGGCGACCGGTGCGACCGTCCAGGTGTTCGACGGCCGGTATATCGTCGACCGCGCGCACGTCGAGCGGGCAGTGGAACTCGCAGACCGGGAGCGCGGGCGCGGCGCGGCGATCGCGCGCGAACCGGCAGTCGAGATACTGCTGTACGCGGCCGGCCGGCGACAGATCGACCGGGCGCTCGGGATGGGTGTCTCCGCGGGCGAGTGTCCCGTCGTCGCGGTGGCCGTCGGCGGTGACGAGGCGGCCGCCGCCCGGCGACTCCGGGCGCTGCTCACGCCGGCGGAGACGCTCGGCAGTCCCGACGAGAGCCGGGTCCGGGCGTTTTTCGACGTGACCGACCGCGAACTGCGTGCGACCACCGGCACCCTGGCCGATGTAGTCCACGAGCGGGTTGCGCTGCTCGTGGTCGAGCGGTGACAACCACGCCCGCGAACCCGGGTCCGGCGACCCACAGCGTTAGGTTGCTGGCGGCCGTGGCCAGTGGCATGGCAGAGATTCCGGAGTCGTTCCACGGTCTCTTCGAGCGGAAGACGTTCGCCCACGTGGTGACGATGTTCCCGAACGGGATGCCCCACGTCTCGCCGGTCTGGGTGGACTACGACGTCGAGGACAACCGCCTGCTGGTCAACACCGAGCAACACCGCCAGAAGACCCGCAACGTCGAGCGCAACCCCGCCGTCGCCGCGAGCATGCTCGACCCCGACGACCCGTACCGGTACCTCTCGGTCTCCGGCGAGGTGGAGGAGGTGACCACCGAGGGGGCGCGCGAGCACATCGCGGCGCTCTCACAGCGCTACGTCGGCGGCGAGTACCCCGGCGAGATTGTCACCGAGCGGGTGCTGTTGCGCATCCGTCCCGAGCGGGTGTTCACGAGCGGGGATAACGAATAAAGGGAATCGACAGCAGCGAGTGGGCACTCGGGTCTCGAACAGGTCCCCGTGGTGTCGTCGAGCAGTGTGGCGGGCATCTGTACCTGTCCGGGTCCCGTCGGCCGCGAGTGTCCCATCTGGCGCTCGTCTCACACTCCCGGGAGACAGCGACCGGACGGGGCCGCCGGAGAGAATTAACACTGAACATCACCGGTTTTTATTCCGTCGGACTACCATCTCGGGCGTGATGACACAGACAGTTCTCGTCACGGGCGGTACAGGCTTTCTCGGCTCCTACGTCGCCGCGGAGTTGCTCGCCGCGGGCCACGAGGTGGTTGCCTACGACCGCTCGACCGACGACCGGATTCTCTCGAAACTCGGCGTCGCCGACGAGGTGAGGATTCGCCGCGGAGACGTCTCGGAGGCGACGGCGGTGCTCCGGGTGGTCCGCGAGACGGGGGCGACACACATCGTGCATCTGGCGGCGCTGCTGACCAACGCCGCCCGGGAGAACCCCCGGAGCGCGCTCCAGGTGAACACCCTCGGGACGAACAACGTGTTCGAGGCCGCACGGACCCTCGACGACCAGGTCGAGCGGGTCGCCTGGGCATCCAGCGCGGCGGTCTATGCACCCCCACACAACTACGAGGGGGCCGTCGACGAGAGCGACCTGGTCTACCCGGACACGCTGTACGGCGCCACAAAGACCTACAACGAGCACCAGGCCCGGGTGTACCACGAGGACTACGGCATCTCGCACGTGGGGCTCCGACCGACGGTCGCATACGGGCCCTACCGGGAGACCGGTGGGTCGGCCTTTCTCGCCAACATCGTCGAGAAACCCGCGCTGGGGGAGTCGTTCAGCGTCGAGTACGGCGACCAGGTCATCGACTGGCAACACGCCCGCGACATCGCACAGGCCTTCCGCCGCGCCGCGTTCACCCCCGAGGAGGAGCTTGGCCAGCGAATCTACAACGTCCGCGGGGAGCTGGCGACCATCCGCGAGGCCGCCGAAACCGTCCGCTCGGTACTGCCCGACGCCGACCTCGCGGTCTCCGACGAGGGTGAACTGCCCTGGACACAGACCCTCGATATGTCGGCCGCACAGGCAGACCTCGGCTACGAGGTCGAGTACGACCTCGAGACCGGGTTCCGGTCGTACATCGACACGCTCCGGACGGAACACGGACTCGACCCGGTGTGAGACGGGGGGCCACGACGGCGTTTCACACCGAGGACTGGACGTGTCGAGGTCTGGGCGACACTGTGTGGAGCAAACCCGGAGGTTGATTAACCGACTGTGTGTACCCCTGCTCATGTACGACCGCAGTTACATGGAGGGGACCCGCGGGACGATGGCCGTCGACTGGGAGGAGCGAATCGACGTCCAGCGACTCCGGCGGGAGCGCAAGGAGCGCGCGCTGGAGCGGTTACAGGAGTCGGACCTGGGTTCGATGTTGCTCGTCGACGACCCGAACGTGCGGTACGTGACGGGACTCGCGATGACCGGCGGGAGCGGCGCGGACCACTACACGCTCCTGACCGAGGACGGCGACGTGGTCCACTGGGACACCGCCGACCACGCCGCCAACCAGCGGTTCAACTGCCCGTGGCTGGACGATATCCGCTACGCCTGTCCCGGACTCGGGAACGTTCCGCGTGCGTCCGGGCGCGACTCCGCCCGCCGGTGGCTCCGGGACAGGATGGCCGAGACGGTCTCCACCGCGCTGGAGGAGTACGGGTTCGCAAACGAGCCGATGGGCATCGACGTCGGCAGTACGGGACTGGTCGAGGGGTTCGAGCGCCGCGGCGTCGACGTCGACACCGACACGGCAACGGAACTCATGCTCGACGCCCGGAAGACAAAGACCCGCGACGAGATCGAGTGTCTGCGGATGGTCGCGGCAATCTGCGAGGGCGGGTTCCAGGCGATCACCGAGAGCGCCGCCCCCGGCACGCGCGAGTCGGAGGTCTGGGGTGACGCGGTCAGGGAACTGTGGCGACTCGGCGCGATGGCCCAGGGTGGGTACGTCACCTCCGGGCCGAACACCTGGCCGAAACACCAGGCGAACACCACCGACCGCATCATCCGGCCCGGTGACCTCGTGTACGCGGATTTCTACAACATCGGCTTTCTGGGCTATCGCTCCTGTTACTACCGCACCTTCAGCGTGGGTGAACCCACACAGGCCCAGCAGGACGCGTACGAGCGCGCACGCGACGACCTGTACGACGTGCTCGAGCGGATCGAACCCGGCGCGACCACCGACGATATCTGCGAGGGGTTTCCCGACGAGGACGGCGAGCAGATGGACTGGTACGACGCCGAGGAGTTCTGGCAGATGACGACCAACCACTGGGCCCACGGACTCGGTCTCCAGCTGTACGAGGTGCCACTCGTCTGGCGGGGTCTCTCGCCGGAGCACCCCCTCGAGATAGAGGAGGGCATGACGATGGCCGTCGAGACGATGCGGCCCGCCGACCGGCAGGGGGTCCGCGTCGAGGAGATGGTCGTCGTCCGCGAGAACGGTGTCGAGATTCTCAGCCAGTGGCCTGTCGAGGAGATTACCCGAATCGAGTGAGCGGCCACACCCCGGACAGCAGACCAATCACGGCGGCTACCACAGCGTAATATCAAATGTTAATGCGATCCGGGCAGAAACAGATGAATATGGGTTACGACGAGGTGCAATCGGACGACCGACGGATATTGCCACGGCGGCAGGTCCTGCAGACGAGCGGGACAGCGCTCGTTGCGCTGACAGGGGTGGGGACCACCGCCGGCGGGGGGCGGGCACCCGAGGCCAGCGAGACGACCGAGATTGCCGACTGGAACGACCTCGACGCGGTCCGGGAGGACACGGGCGGGGACTACGTGCTCGTCACCGACCTGGACGAGACCACCGCCGGCTACGACCAGCACGTCGCGGGTCCCGACGGTGGCTGGGAGCCAGTCGGGGAGTTCACACCTGCGATACCAGGTGGGTTCACCGGAACCTTCGACGGAAACGGACACCAGATAGCGGGGCTCACAGTCGACCGGCCTGACCAAAACGGTGTCGGACTGTTCGGGTCGGTCGATGGGACCGTCGAGCGACTGGACATCGTCGGCTGTGACGTGACGGGCGGTAGCGAGGTCGGTGCCCTCGCCGGTCGGAACACCGGAGCGGTTGTCGACTCGTCTGCCACGGGCACCGTCACGGGCACTGTAACCGAAGACACCACCAACGCAGGTGGCCTCATCGGGTACCACAGGGAGTTGAGCGACAGTCAGGGAGTCGCGTTGCTCGAGAACTCGTCCGCTGCGGTCGACGTAACAGGTGCCAGGCGGGTCGGCGGTCTCGCGAGCATCGACAGCGGGGCGGTAGTCAGAAACAGCCACTACAACGCCGACGCGGTCAGCATAAACGGCGAGACCATCCTCACAGTTGGCGGTCTGTTCGACGACCAGTACGCCGACTGGCAGGGGGACAGGAGTCTGAATCTTGCCGATTACGACTCGCTCGCGGTTGTCGACGGCCGGGTCGAAATCGACAGCACGCAGGGAGTACGGGACGCGCTCGGCTTCGTGGAGGAACCGGGTCGTGACTGGCGACTCGGCGCGGATGTAGACCTGAGTGGGGACACCATCCTCCATCTCCCATATCTCGCCGGTGACTTCGACGGCAACGGCCACACTGTCACCCTGAATCTCGACCAGATAGGGGCACAGTACGCCGGCTTCATCGGCATCAACAGGGGTATCATCACCGAACTCACCGTCGACGGGGATGTCACCGGCGGGCTCGCCGCGGCCGCCGTCGGAGTGAACAGAGGCATCGTCAGCAACTCGACCGCCGCCTGCAACGTCTCCGGCGAAACTGCCGGCGGCCTCGTCTCGACCAATAGGGGCGTGGTGAGCGAGTCGGTCGCGAGTGGGTCCGTCACCACGGAACCGGGAGCGGCCGGCGGCCTGGTAACGCTTAACTCCGGTCTGGTCCGGGACTCGACTGCCACCGGCGACGTCACTGTCAACGGGACAACCGGACTGCCGGCCGGCGGTCTCGTGGCGCTAAACCTTGGTACGGTCCGCAGAGCGTCCGCAAGCGGGGAGGTAAGCGGCGGCGGACAGACCGGTGGACTCGTCGGGCGCAACTTCTTCGATGGTGAGATTGCCGAGTCCTCCGCCACGGGCACCGTCTCCGGCGGAGAACTGACCGGTGGACTCGTCGGATTGAACGGGCAGGGGAGCGTGCGGGAGTCGTTCGCAACGGGTGCGGTCAGCGGACCCAGCGCTGTCGGTGCCCTCGTCGGTCAACTGGGTCGCTCTTTCCTGGGGGACGGCGACGAAGCAATACTCAGAGATGCCTACTGGGACACCGACACGACGGGTCAGTCCGAGGCGGTGGGCAGCATCGAAGCGGGCGACGGGACGGCCGAACTCCGGGGGGAGGTCGCGGGACGTACGACGGCGCAGATGGTGGGAGAGGCTGCAACGGAGAACATGCAGACGCTGGATTTCGAGACGACCTGGCAGCCCGTGACCGACGACTATCCGGAGTTCCGGGAGTGGCCACCGTCGCTCCCGGGAGTCGACAGGCCACAGGACCTCGACGACGACGGTCTCTACGAGGACATCGACGGCGACGGCCGGTTCGATATCTTCGACGTGCAGGCGCTGTTCGACGGCCTCGACAGCGACCAGGTCCAGAGCAACCCGGCGGCGTTTGCGTTCAACGACCCGACAGCGGAGAGCCCCGAGGAGGTGGACATCTTCGACGTGCAGGCGCTGTTCGACCGACTGGACTGATACTGTCGGCTGTAAGCCCATGGCATATTTCGGCACCCCGGGTGCCGAATCGTTCCACGAAGTTACAGCAGACAGTGTGAGAACACGGGCCAGCCCTGCTCGCCGCCGGGGTGGTCACCACTGTTAAATCTGGGCCAGTCGAATCCCGGGTATGCAACTCGGAACCGGCCTGTTCACGTGTCAGAGGCGTCCGGACGACGAGCGCACGACGAGCGAGATCTACGACGAGATGCTGACGCTCGGGCGGGAGATCGACGATGCGGGACTCGACAGCGCCTGGGTCTCCGAGCATCACTTTCTGGCAGACGAGTATCTCTCGGGTGTGGTGCCGGCGCTGGGCGCGCTGGCGGCGGTCACC
>JAQCNG010000255.1 GCA_028275145.1 Halovenus sp.
TACCTCGACCCCGACGCCGCTGCCCTGCCCGCCGGCGACCACTTCACGATGGGGCCCCGCCAGGCCGCCATCGCCGCCGGTTGGCTCGATGTCGACTACGCCTTCCCGATGCACTACGACACGTTCCCGCCCATCGAGATGGACACCGACACCTTCGAGAGCGAGGTCGAGTCCCACGCGCCCGACACCGAGGCGGTCGTGCTCGGTGGCGACGAGTCGTTCGAGCTCTGAGCCCCGAACACACGGGATTTTTGTTGTCTGCGCCCGAACATACCGGTGTATGGCAGACATCGATATCACCAGCACGAGCACGGAGGGATACGCAACCACCAGCGGCATCGGTGAGTGGGAACTGACCGTCGACGCGACCGACCAGCAGGGGCCGAACCCGAACGCGGTACTGGCGGCGGACTACGCCTCCTGTTTCATCCCGGCGTTCCGCGTCGGCGCACAGCAGGAGGGGTTCGAGGACCTCGGCGCCATCCAAGTCGACGTGGCGGCGGACCTCGACGACGACGACGACCTCTCGGGAATCGCCTTCGATATCGCCGTCGAGGCGTCGCTCGGGGACAGTGTCGACGATGTGGTTGCGCGCGCGGAGGACATCTGTCACGTGCACTCGGCGCTGCGCGAGGACCTGCACGCCGACGTCTCCGTCGCGGACGGCGCTGACCTGTAGGCCGTCGACGGTCGTCGAGTCCACGACCTTTTCACCGCTCCGGACCTCCGGTAGTCGTATGAACAACAGCGCCACGTTCGAACTGGGTGACCGGACTGTCCATCGTCTCGGGTTCGGTGCGATGCGACTGACCGGCCCGGATATAATCGGCCCGCCGGCCGACGAGGAGGAGGCACGCGCGGTGCTCAGATACGCAACCGAGCTCGGTGTCGACCTCATCGACACGGCGGACTCCTACGGACCGGGTGTCAGCGAACGCCTCATCGGCGAGACACTCGACCCCGCGGAGGCGGTGGTGGCGACGAAAGGCGGCCTGTTGCGCAACACCGACGGCGACTGGCTCCCGCACGGTGACCCCGACTACCTCCGGAATCAGGTGCTCGCGAGCCGCGACCGTCTCGGCGTCGAGACAATCGACGTCTACCAGCTCCACACACCCAGCTCGGAGACACCCCTCGAGGAGAGTGTCCAGGCGCTCGCAGAGTGCAAGGACGAGGGGCTGGTCGACCACGTGGGACTCTCGAACGTCAGCGTCGGCCAACTCGACCGCGCGCGCGACCAGGTCGACATCGTGAGTGTCCAGAACCGCTACAACGTGACCCACCGCGAGGACGAGGCGGTGCTGCAGGCCTGTGAGGAGTACGACATCGGGTTCATCCCGTGGTACCCGCTCGCGGCCGGTGACCTCGGGGGGCGGGTCTCCGAGGTTGCCGACGCGCACGACGCGACCCCACAGCAGGTCGCTCTCGCGTGGCTCCTCGCACACTCCGAGGTGATGCTGCCCATCCCCGGCACCGCCAGCGCCGCACACCTCGAGGAGAACGTCGCCGCCTCCCGACTGGACCTCACCGACGAGGCGTACACACGACTCGCTGCCCTCGCCTGAGCGTGGCCGGTGGTTGCCCGTCTGTCTCCGAGTGAGTGCCGTTCTGTGCTCACCCGACCCCGACCGGTGAGTGCCGTTCTACGCTCACCCGTCCCAGAGTGCTCCGGCGACGCACGAATCAATATCAAAATGGAAACTTATATCTGAGACGAAAAAGGTCGAAAGCATCCCGTTTCGTAGCTTTGAAACAGTAATTCACTCTTTCGAACCGGTAGAAAAAGCCCCGTTTATTTGTACTAATAACCGAGCGGCAACTCTTTTTATTCTATGTGTGGAACAACTACGCGCATGAGATACTCTCGTCGTACCGCGGGACTCGTGGCAGTGATGGGCGCCGCCCTCCTCCTGTCGATGGCCGGTTTCGGTGTTGCTGCGGCCTCGCCGGGAGATAGCGCCGACACAATCGACGTATCGCTCGAACCGGCGAACCAGACCGTCGGCATCGGTGGGGAGGTGACCTACGACATCGTCGTCGAGGGGGCGACCGAGGGCGTCAGTGGGTACACGATGGCTATCGGCATAAATGATAGTTCGACGGCGACGTTCACCAACTTCGAGCACAACTACGACCCGCTTTTCGACGACACAGAGGTCGACAATGATACAGTAAACGTGAGCGCCGCAATGGGCCCCAACATCATCGAGGGCAACGACACGATAACCCTCGGAACAGTGACCGTCGCCGGTGACAGTGGAGGCGAAACTGCCCTCAGCTTCGCTGGTGGTGCCGACGGGGTCGAAATAAACGATCAGAACAGCAGCGAGTACGATGTCGCGGCCGCAACCGGTGGCACGCTCCAGGTTGACCAGCCCGAGGTCGACGTCGGACTCGCGCCGGCCGAGCAGGCAGTCGGTGTCGAGGGCCAGACGGAGTACGAACTCGTGGCCGAGGGGCCGACCGAAGGCA
>JAQCNG010000127.1 GCA_028275145.1 Halovenus sp.
TCCGGGAGTCCGTGAGGGGAACGGGTGGAGACGAGAACGGGCCACTGGCAGACGTCGCCGCCGTCGCAGCAGGTCTGGAGGGGTTCTACGCGGCCATCGTCGACGCCGGGGGGAGCGCGTGCCTCGTCGCCGACGGCGTGCGGTCGATACCGCTGTACTACGGCGACGACACCGGCAGGGTGGTCGTGAGCGACGACGGGGAGACTGTGGCGGCAGCCATGGGGGCGGACAGAGACCCGGTCACCGCCGCGGAGTTCCTGCTGACGCGGTACGTCACCGGACCGGACACCGTCTGGGACGGGGTCTGCTCGACCCAGGCCGGCGAGGTTGTCCAACTGGACGGGACACCGACACGGCGGACCTACCGCGGGCACTGGCCCGACACCCCGGCGACGATGGGCGACCCGCAGGCGGTGCTGGCCCGGGGGCTTGACCGGGCGCTGGACCGACTGGAGGCCGTTGCCGACGGCCGACGTATCGTCCTGCCGCTGTCGGGCGGGTACGACTCCCGCCTGCTGGCGGCGTCGCTCGTCGAGCGCGGACTGCCGGTGACGGCGTTCGCGTTCGGTCGGCCGGGCCACCCCGACGTGGCGGTGAGCCGCGAGGTTGCCGACCGCCTCGGCATCGACTGGAGGCTCGTCGCCTACGACCAGGCACACTGGCGCGAGTGGTACCACGGACCCGCCGGCGAGCAACACCGGGAGCGTGGCTTCGGCGGCGACGCACTCCCCTTTCTGGCGGCGCATCCGGCGGTCGAGTCCCTCCGCGAGAGCGGCCGGGTACCCCCGGACGCGCTCTGGTGTCCCGGCCACACCGTCGCCACACCGGGTGAGCGACTGCCCCTGTTCGACGGCGAATCGGAGAAAGTGGGCGGGTCGTTCGACTGTGTGCCGGCGGTAGAGGCCGACGACGACCCCGACCGGGAGCGGGTCCCGCCCACCGTCGACGCGCTGGTCGAGCACGTCCTCGACCGGCACTACGCGCTCTGGGGGTTCGACGACCCGGCGTTCGAGAGGGCCGCACGCGAGCGAATCCGGCGCGGGTTGCTCGGTGACCGGACGCCGGCGACTGTCGACGCGCCGGCGAGCGCGGCGGCGGCCTACGAGCGCTGGGAGTGGCGCGGCCGGATGAGCACGTTCACCGCGGGTGACCTCAGGGGGTACGAGGCGGCGGGTGTCGACTGGTGGCTCCCGCTGTGGGACCCCGCCTACGTGCGGGCCTGGGCGCGACTCGGCCCCGCCGACCGGCGGGCAAAGCGGGCACAGGCCGCGCTGGCCGCCGACCGCTACCGGCGTGTGGCCGACGTGTCGGCCGACCGCGCCGGCGTGACCGACCGCACACTCGCCCCCATCGACCGTCTGCTCGCCCGCGCCCGACACACCACCGCCCGGACAGTCACCGGCGACGGTGTCGAGTGGGAGCCACCCTTTCTGGCGCCGCGGTCGACCTGGCGATATCCGGGGTCACACCCGCTGGCCTGGTACGGCATCGTCGCCCCCGCCCTGCTCGAGCGTCTGCCCGCCGACCGCTCGCTGTATGCCCTCCGCACGCTCGCGACCCTCCGGGGTATCGACCTCTCTGACCCCGGCGCGGCCGTGCCGACTGAACGGGTTGTTGACCTGCCGACCGGGGAACCGCGGTGACCGGGGCCGCGGGTCCGGTCGGACCCGCATCCCGAACCGCACGGTTTAGGTATTACCGGGTGAAACAACCGGGTAATGAGACGACGAGCATTTCTGACGGCGGCGGCGGGTGCCGCGGTGGTGACGGCCGGTTGCACAGTGTCACAGACCGACGACGACGACGGGGTTCCGGGCGTGGGTGACGTGTCACTGCCGGAGGACCGCGCCGAGATGGACTTCTCGGGCGAGACGCTGCAGGTGGGCACGTACGGGTCGTTCGTCGACGCGCCGAGTGACAGCCCCGGAACGTGGATAAAAGACGAGTTCGAGCAGCGCTACGGCGTGACCCTCGAGTGGAACACCCCGGACCAGGAGCTGACCTACTACGTGGAGCGCAACAACGAGGGTGTCGACATCGACGCGGAGGTGTATCTCGGGGTCCGCCCGCAGAACCTCGTTCGCGCCGACCGGGATATAGAGGGGACACTGTTCCGGAAGAGCAACGTCAATCTCCTGCGGAACGGCCCGGACATCGGCGAGGAGTTCTTTTTCGACCCACAGGAGCGGGCGGTGCCGACGTTCCTGTCTCACTGCGCCATCGTCTACGACGGCCGGAAACTCGACGCGCCGGAGACCTTCGAGGACCTCACCGACCCGGCCTACTCGGACCTGCTGATTCCGAACCCGGCGCGGGGGACAACCGGACTGCTCTTCTTGCTCTGGACAATCGACCGGTTCGGCACGGACGGCTACCTCGAGTACTGGCGGGACCTGAGCAACAACGGGGCGCGAATCCTCGACTCCTGGGGCGAGGTGTACACCCAGTTCCAGGAGGGGGAGGCCCCGGTCATCGTCTCGTACTCGAACGACCGCGTGTTCGCACAGCGCTTTGGCAACGACCTCGACAAACACCGCGTGGCACTGCTCGACGGCGAGGGGTACGCGAATCTCGCCGGGATGGCCCGCTTTGCCGACAGCACGCAGGGTGACCTCGCCTACGAGTTCATGGACTTTGTTCTCGAACCCGAGGTGCAGTCGATAATCGCCGAGCGCAACGTCACCGGGCCGGTCAACGAGACGGCCGAGCCGCCCGAGGTGTTCCAGGAGTTCGCCAGAGAGCCCGACGAGTCGGTGTTCTACGGCTACGACGACCTCGAGGGCCGACTCGAGGGGTGGATCGGTGACTGGAGCCGCGAGATTGCCGGCCAGTGAGCCGTCGATGACCGCCACCGGCGACGGGCGGGAGGGCAAAGCGGCGGGGTCGTGGGCCGCGACGAGCAGGTGTCACTCGCGCTCGCCGGTCGCCTCGCGGCCGAGTTCGTCCTCGACAGCGTCGACCTTGTCGTCGGCGGTCATCCCGGGGTCGGGTTTCTCGTCGACCTGGACGAGCGTCTGGACCTCGGTGTGGGCAACGGCCTCGTGGGCGGCCGCGCAGGCGGCGAACAGTTCGTGGACGTCCTCGGCCTCCAGTGTCGTCGCCATCGGTGTCGTCTCGTACGAGACGTCGTACGCCTCGAGTGCCTCCACCGCGGCGGCAACGTCCTCGGTGATATCCTCGTCGGTGATAGGCGTCACGCGCAGCAGACCGAACACTGTCATGGCCGGTGGTTGGCCGGAGTCCCACGTAGGGGTTTCGCTCGCGTCCGCGCCGGCCGAGAGAGCCCCGAGACCCGGAACGGGCGCGATTGCTCCCGGACGGCAGTCGAGTGCGCGACGGCCCGCCGGACAGTGGCGAACCGTCAGACCCAGGCCCCGGCCGGCCGTTGCCGGAGGTGGGAGGTGAGCACGTGTCCGGGGACAGCCACCACGACACCGGGAGCAGGGCAGCCGAGCGGTCCGGCGACGGGGGGCGACGGCTCCAGGAGACGGTCGAGCGGTTCGCGCTCGCGGCGTTCACGGCTGTCACTGCGCTCGTGTTGCTCGTGGTGTTTTACTACCCAGTTGCGACAGTGCTCGTCGAGGCGATTGTCGTCGAGGGAACGGCGACACTGTCGGTCGTCGTGGACATCCTGCAGGACCCGTTCTACTTCGGGACGCTCGCGCGCCTGTTCGCCGGCGAGTCACCGACCAGGGTCGCCGGCGACGTCCTCGCCGGGGACTACCAGCTGGGCATCGTCGGGTTCACCGTCTACCAGGCGCTGCTCTCGACGCTCGCGAGTGTCGCGCTCGGTGTTCCCGCGGCGTACATCCTCGCACGGTACGAGTTCACCGGTCGCCGGACGCTCCGCTCGCTGACCATCCTCCCCTTTGTGTTGCCCTCCATCATGGTCGCGGTGGGGTTCGTCGCCACATTCGGCAGCACGGGCACGCTCAACGACATCCTCGGAGTGGTCGGACTCGGGCCGGTCGACCTGCTGTTCTCGCTGGAGGCCATCGTCATCGCACACGCCTTCTACAACGCGCCGCTGGTCGCGCGGGTCACGACCGCCGCCTGGGAGTCAGTCGACGCCGGCGCGGTCGAGACGGCCCGCAGTCTGGGTGCCAGTCGGCGGAGAGCCTTTCTCGACGTCATCGCGCCACAGCTGTACCCTGCCGTCCTCATGGGGGCGGCGCTGACGTTCGTGTTCACCTTCGGAACCTTCCCAATCGTGCTGGCGCTCGGTGGCTTCCAGCTGGCGACCGTCGAGGTGTTTGTCTTCCAGCTCGTCCAGGAGCTCAACTACGCCGAGGCTGCCGCGCTGGCGCTGGTGGAGCTCGCGATAACGCTCGGCGTGCTGTACGGCTATCTGCGCTACGAGGCCAGACAGGCGGCCGGCACGGGAGATATCCGCCCGCTCCCGCGGCGGCCACTCGCGCCATCCTCCCTGTCGGTGCGTGCGCTGCTCCCGCGGGCGGGTATCGCCGTCTACGCCGTTGTCGCCGCGCTGGTGTTTCTCGCGCCGATTGCGAGCATGATACAGGCGAGTGTCACCGACGCCGGCGGGCTGACTCTGGAGAACTACCGGTTCCTGCTCGAACGCCAGACGGAGGGCGAGTCGTTCCAGGTCCAGCCCTGGCCGGCGGTGCGCAACTCGCTGGTGTTCGGGGCGGGGTCGTTGCTGGTCGCGGTGCCGATGGGCGTGACCGTCGCCGTGCTCACCACCCGCCGGTATCGCGGCCGGAAGCTGGTCGACATCGTGGCGATGGCCCCGCTGGCCGTCTCGGGCATCGTCGTCGGTATCGGGCTGTTGCGCGGGCTGGTGTTCGGCATCGAGATTGCCGGCTGGCGCATCGCCGCCAGCGGCGCAGTCGCAATCGTCGCCGCCCACGCTGTCGCCGCCTACCCCTTCGTGGTCCGGACTGTCGCGCCGGGGCTGGAGCGCATCGACCGGCAACTCGTCGAGTCCGCACGCGCTCTGGGCGCGTCGCGTACCCGCGCACTCCTCGACATCGAGTTGCCCCTCATCTGGCCGGGTGTGGTCGCCGGCGCGGCCTTTGCCGTTGCAATCTCGATGGGTGAGTTCACGTCGACGGTGGTGCTGGCGACCGGCACCGACTGGTACACGATGCCGGTCGCTATCGAACAGTTCATCGGTCGCCGACTCGGACCTGCAACCGCGATGGGTGTCGTGTTGCTCGTGGTCACGAGCGCGAGTTTCCTCGTCGTGGACCGACTGGGAGGTGAGTACCGTGGCGGACTCTGACCCGCCGGCGGGGACACCGGGCCGGGCGGCCCCGGGAACAACCGACCGGGCGGTTGGCCTCGACAGCGTCACCCGCCGGTACGCCGAGACCACCGCCGTCGATGACGTCTCCCTGGCCATCCGCGAGGGGGAGTTTTTCACGCTCGTTGGGCCCTCCGGCTGTGGCAAGACCACGACACTCCGCCTGGTCGGCGGGTTCGAGTCACCCACAACCGGAGCCGTCCGTCTCGCCGGTGAGGACGTCGCGGGCGTGCCACCGGAGAGCCGCGACGTCGGGGTTGTCTTCCAGAGCTACGCGCTCTTTCCCCACATGACCGTCCGGGAGAACGTCGGCTACGGCCTGCGGTTCTCGGACCCGCCGGGTGGCGTCTCGACCGCCGGGCGGGTCGAGAACCTGCTCGAACTGGTGGACCTGGAGGGGATGGGCGACCGGGACCCGGACGAACTCTCGGGCGGGCAGCGCCAGCGGGTCGCGCTCGCCCGGGCGCTCGCCCCCGGCCCGCGGGTGCTCCTGCTCGACGAGCCGATGAGCGCACTCGACGCACAGTTGCGCGAGCGACTCCGGGTACAGCTGCGCTCCATCCAGACCGAACTCGGCATCACGACGGTGTACGTCACCCACGACCAGGAGGAGGCGCTCGCCATCTCCGACCGGGTGGCCGTCATGCGGTCGGGCCGGGTCGAACAGGTGGGCCGACCACGAGAGATATACCGCCGCCCGGAGAGCCGCTTCGTCGCGGAGTTTCTGGGCGACAACAACGTGCTCACGGGCGAGGTAGTCGACGTCGCCACCGGCACCGACGACGCCCTCCGGACGACGGTCAGTCTCGACGGCACACGACTCGAAGTCGGCGTGGACCCGGAGAGTCATCTCCCCCGGCCGACGACGGGCGACCGACTCACGTTCTGTGTTCGACCGGACGCCCTGACCGTCGACGGGGTCACGAACGCCCTGACGGCCGTCGTCGAGAGCACCGAGTTCCTCGGCGAGACGACCCGCACACACCTGGACTGGCAGGGCCGGGAACTGCTCGCACGCACCGCCCGCCCGCTCGAGGGCACCGTCAGACTCGGGTTCGACCCCGGGGACGCACATCCCGTCAGCGTCGAGTAACCAACCGGCATCCGGCCGCTCTCACCCCGGGCGAGCGACCGGCAACCGGGGTCGCCCACCCTCGACAGGGGTCGGACCACAAGAGCCATACGGTCACCGCTCTAACACACCGTCGTGTCAATGGGTGGACCGAACCGGGGCGCGGCCGACAGGAGTGACCACCCGTGGAGGGGACCCACAGCGGAGGCCACGGGACCCAACAGAGGTGTGTGGTGAGCGTGTTCCGCGACACCGTTTCCTCGCCGGGTGTCGGTTTCGTCTCGGTCATCCAGGCGAGCGCGTTCTGGGGTGCCGTGTTGCTTCCGTTCGTGTACGTGCCGTTGCTGGTCGTCGGTCTGGACGCCCTCGACAGACAGTTGCTGTTCGCGGCGCTGGTCTCGCTGAACATCATCCTGCTCGTCATCGGCCACGCACACCGGAGCTGACGGCCGACCGCACGGGTGGAGGTGGAAACCTTGATTGTCGGGCCGCCCGACCGTCCCGGTATGAGCGACCAGACGTTGTTCGAGCAGATTGTCGAGGGCGAGATTCCGAGTTACACCGTCTACGAGGACGAGACGACCTACGCGTTTCTCGACGTGAACCCGCTGGCCCCCGGACACACGCTCGTCATCCCGAAAGAGCCCTACGAGCGACTCGAGGATATGCCAGCCGGGGCGGCCGCCGACGTGTTCGGCGTGCTCGGCGAGATTGCGGCGGCCGTCGAGGCCGCCGTCGACGCCGACGCGACGACTATCGCCATCAACAACGGCGAGGCCGCCGGCCAGGAGGTCCCACACGTCCACTGGCACGTCGTCCCCCAGTTCGAGGACGGAACCGCCCGCCCGATTCACGTGATGTTCGACGGCGCGGACCTCTCCGACGACGAGATGGAGACAGTCGCCGAGCGCATCCGCGACAACCAGTGAGCGTCGCGGGCCGGCGGTTTTTGTACGAGCACGCACCAGCACCGGTATGACAACGCGGACACTGGCGCTCGTCGGCGCGGCGGGCGGTGTGGGGACCACACGCCTGACCGTGGAGTGTGCCGCCACGCTCGCCCGTGCGGGCCGTGACGTGGTCGTCGTCGACGCGGCCTTCGCCACACAGGGGATGGCCGCGTATCTCGGTCGACGGGTCGACGGCGACGCCACGGCGCTTGCGACCGGCGCGGCACAGATCGGGGAGACACTGTACGAGGAGAGCGGGCACCTCCCGGGACGACTCGCGGTCTGTCCGGCACAGGCACCCTTCGAGCGACTGGCACACGCCAAAACCCCCGGGGCCGCGGAGCGACTGGGCGACCACATCGCGGCGGCGTCGCTGGGCCACGACGCGGTGCTCGTGGACGTCCCCCCGGTGGCTGCGAACCAGGCCGTCGCCGCCGTCGAGGCGGTCCAGACGGTTGCGGTCGTGACCGAGGACACCGAACGGGGTGTGCGCGCGCTCGCCCGCCAGCGCGAGCGACTCGCCGACGTCGACAGACCGTCCGACTGCGCCGTGGCCAACCGCGCCGGCGACGGGTTCGTCGACGCCGACCTGACAGTGCCCGAGAGCGGTGTGCGTGCTCCCCGGTCCTGTCCCGTCTGTGCGGACCCGCCCGGTGAGGGGGCGTTCGCCCCGGCCGTCGCCGAGGCCGTCGAGACGCTGCTGGGTGTCTCGCTCGAGCTGGAGTTCGGGGGGCAGGGCCTGCTCACGCGGGTTGTTGGAACCGGGTGAACCCGACGGCGAGAGCACCGGGGCCGGCGGTGGGTTTTTGACCGCTCAGCGACTAACTGTCGTGATGAGTGGAGAACTCGTCACACGCCTGCTCATGGGGTTCTATCCGGCGCCGCTGCTGTTTCTGGTGGGGTTCGCACTGGTCCACCTCCACGTGCGATTCCTC
>JAQCNG010000137.1 GCA_028275145.1 Halovenus sp.
TCGTCTCCTCGCCGTCCGGCGTCCAGACGCGGTGTCCCTCGTGACGCTCCACCTCCTCGTAGTTCGTCTCGAACTCTGGGTCGATTGCCATTAGTTATATTTCGTGACTGCTCCACTTAAGCCTTCGACCGGGTCGCACAGCGGAGAGCAATCCCACTCCCACTCAGAACAGCCGTCGCTCGACCGCCCGACGGAGCGGACCCGGTTGGCTCGCGCCGTAGACGACGAACGTGCCGTGTGCGGTGCCGGTTTCGACGGGGTCCGTGCCCCGGCCGAACAGCCGGTCGGTCGGGCCTCCCTGGGTGCCACTGACCGTGAGCACGTCCGAATCGGTGGCCGCGCGCCGAATCGCACTGTCGGTTCCGGACTCGACGAGCGCTGTCTCGACCGGAGCCTCACAGAGTTCGACCAGTTCCGCGTGGTAGTCCTGGATGGTGTTTCGGCGGCTCTCGGGCGGGTCCGCACCGATCGGAAAGTAGAACGTGATGGTCGCGCCGACGGCCGTGGCGAGCGCGTCGGCCAGTGCCACCTTCGCGGGGTCGAACGGCCCCTCGTCGGTGACGACCCCGACCCGCTCGACGCTGTCGTACGCCAGATTCGACACCTCGATG
This sequence comes from Halovenus sp., assembly GCA_028275145.1. GTDB lineage: Archaea > Halobacteriota > Halobacteria > Halobacteriales > Haloarculaceae > Halovenus. The sequence goes on from JAQCNG010000137.1 coordinate 612, forward strand.
ACGTCACACGGGGCGTGGTCCTCGATCCAGCCCGCGTCGCTGCCGAGCAGCGTGCCGGAACCGGTCGACCGCTCGATGATCAGGGTGTCGGCGTCAACCCGGTCGGCGTAGTTGACGACCGCGTGGCGGGTGTCGTGGCTGACGATTTCGCCGTACCGGACCGGCATCTCCGCGTCGCCCGCGCGCTCGGCCAGTCTGGCCTCGAACGCCCTGTCCGCCTCGGTGAGCGTGTCGGCCGACCCGGGTAGCGGTGTCTGGTCGGGTATCTCGTCGAACTTGGCAACCCGGACACCCCCCTCGCGGGTGCGCGCCAGGTCGACGGCGAGGTCGACCAGCGACCGCTCTGCCGCGCGGGCTGTCTCCTCGGTGACGGCCACGAGAATCTCGTTGCCGCCGGTTTCGACCTCGGACTCGGTCTGTTCGACCACGTCCCGGCCGACGCTCCGGCGGAGCGCGTCGGTCATCGCCCCCTCGCGACCGACGCCACCCCGGCGGTAGACCAGCGCGTAGTACCACACCATCGCGCCGACCGTGATGAGCACCGCGCCGGCGAGCGGCACGAGACCGATGTACCCGAGCAGGACCACCCCGCCGACGATACCGAACAGCTGGGGAACAGGGTACAGCGGCGACTCGAAACTGGGGTCGTACGCCTCGATGGAGCCCTGGCGGAAGGCGATGACCGCGGCGTTGATGAGCATGAACACCAGTATCTGGAAGGCGCTGGCGAGCTTTGCGATCTGGTCGACCGGCAGGAAAAGCAGGCCGAGCAGCACCGCCCCGGTCAGTGTAATCGCGTTCACCGGCGTCTCGAACCGGTCGCTGACATCCTCGAACAGGCCGGGTGCGAGGTCGTCGCGACTCATCGCGAACGGGTACCGCGACGAGGAGAGAATCCCCGCGTTGGCGGTGCTGATCAGCGCGAGCAACGCCGCGACGATGACGGCCGTGGCGCCGATTGCCGGGAGCGCGCTGTCGGCGGCGACCTGCATCGGTGTGTCGGTGCTCGTGAGGTCTGCCTGCGAGGCGACACCGACCATCACGGTCACGATGGCGATGTAGATGAGCGTCGTGACGAAAAGCGACCCCAGGATACCGAGCGGGAGATTCCGGTCGGGGTTCTCCACCTCCTCGGCGACGCTCGCAATCTTGGTGACCCCCGCGTAGGAGACGAACACGAACCCCGTCGCGCCGACGATTCCCTCGAATCCACTCTCGAAGAACCCCTCGAACCGGGCGCTCTCGACGCTCGGGGTCCCGGCGACGATGAACCAGACCATCACGGCGAGCATGACCGCGACGATGACAATCTGCATCCGCCCGGTCTGTTTGACCCCCACGATGTTGACGACGATCAACACGAGTGCGACCCCGAACGCGAGTGGTTCGGCCGGCACGTCGAGCAACAACACCAGATACGGCGCACCGCCGACGAGCGCCAGGGCCCCCTTGAATATCAGCGAGAACCAGGTCCCGACGCCGGCGATGGTGCCAAACAGCGGTCCCATCGCCCGCTCGATGTAGAGGTAGGTTCCGCCGGCCTCGGGCATCGCCGTTGCCATCTCGGACTTGCTCAGTGCCGCCGGCAACACCAGCACCCCCGCGAGCAGGTACGCGAACACCACCGCCGGCCCGGCCATCTCCATCGCCAGTCCCGGCAGGATAAAGATACCACTGCCCACCATGGCACCGATACTGATCGCCGTCACCGACGGCAGTCCCAGGTCGCGTTCCAGTTCTTTTCCCATTGTTGTGTGGAGAATTCGACGCTCCGGTCTGTCGAGCAGTTCCGGAACAGTCTGGACCTCGTCCACACCTACCAGTGTATCCGTGTATATACCACACGGTCGAGAACAGGGAGAGCACACGACTCGTGTAGCCGTGTGTGGCAGTCGCTACAGGACTCGCGTAGCCGTGTGCGACGAGGACCTACACGATGTTGTCCTCGAGGGCACGCGGGAAGTAGGTCAGTTGTTCGGTGCCGTCCCCGGTGACGAGGACCGTGTCGGAGTGGCGGTAGCCGGCGTCGTCGGTGTACAGGCCCGGTTCGAGCGTGTATATCTGGCCGGGTCGGGCGGCGGCATCGTCACCCTCGCGGGTCTCCCGGGTCTCGCAGTGGTCGGACCAGCCACGGTCGACGTAGGGCGGTTCGTGTGCCCCGAGACCGATGTTGTGACCGACGTGGTGCTGGGCGAGGTGGGTCACGCCCTGTTCCTCGAAGAACGACCAGACGGCCTCGTCGACGGCGGCGAGTTCGACACCCGGTCCGAGTGTCTCCAGTGCAATCGTCTGGGCCTCCAGGGCCAGTTCGAAGTAGTGGCGGTGTGTCTCCCCGGGGTCGCCGACGAACATCGTCCGTTCGAGTTCCGAGCGGTAGCCGTCGACGTTCGCGCTCGCGCCGGTGACGAG
>JAQCNG010000138.1 GCA_028275145.1 Halovenus sp.
CGGGTGATGATAACCGAGTCGATCGACGGCTGGATCGAACTCGAGTACGAGGTGATGCGCGACGCCGACGACTCCTGTATCATCATCTGTAACATGGAGAATCTCGACCCGATGGGCATCCACACCGGCGAGTCGATCGTCGTCACGCCCTCGCAGGTGATCCCCGACGAGGGCCACCAGGAGATGCGCTCGACTGCGCTGAAGGTCATCCGCGAACTCGGCATCCAGGGTGGCTGTAACATCCAGTTCGCCTGGCACGACGACGGGACGACCGGCGGCGAGTACCGGGTGGTCGAGGTGAACCCGCGGGTCTCTCGCTCCTCGGCGCTGGCGTCGAAAGCGACCGGCTACCCAATCGCTCGCGTGACCGCGAAGGTGGCGCTGGGCAAGCGCCTCCACGAGATAGAAAACGAGATCACCGGCGAGACCACCGCGGCGTTCGAACCGGCAATCGACTACGTCGTCACGAAGGTGCCCCGGTGGCCGAAAGACAAGTTCCGCGACGTTCCGTTCGAGCTGGGTCCGGCGATGAAATCCACCGGCGAGGCGATGGCGATCGGCCGCACGTTCGAGGAGTCGCTGCTGAAGGCGCTCCGGAGTTCCGAGTACGACCCGGCGGTGGACTGGTCGGCGGTGGACGACGAGACGCTGGCACGCGAGTACCTGGCCAGGCCGACACCGGACCGGCCGTACGCGATGTTCGAGGCGTTCGAGCGTGGGTTCGACGTCGGGGAGGTGGTCGAACTGACGGAGATCCGGGAGTGGTACGTCGAGCGGTTCCGCCGCGTGACCGAGGCCGCCCGGGCCGCCGCCGAGGGGGCGTTCGAACCCGCCGCCAGCGCCGGCTTCACCGACCACGAGATAGCCGCGCTCGCGGGCGGCCCCTTCACCGACACCCACGCCTCCTGGCTCCCGGAGCACCTGCACGACGACCGCGGTGCGGTCTCCGGGGAGGCAACGCCCGACGGGGGCACACCGGCGACAGTCGAGGCTGTCGACGGTCGGACCCAACAACGGACGTTCAAACTCGTGGACACCTGTGCCGGCGAGTTCGTCGCCACGACGCCGTACTACTACTCGACGCGTGACCCGGTGTCGACGCTGGCCCGCGACGAACTACAGGTCGACCGCGCGGCCGAAAGTGTCGTCGTGGTCGGCGGCGGCCCCATCCGCATCGGGCAGGGCGTCGAGTTCGACTACTGCTCGGTACACGCGATCCAGGCGCTGCGCGAACTGGGCATCGAGGCCCACGTCGTCAACAACAACCCCGAGACGGTGTCGACAGACTACGACACCTCCGACGGACTGTTCTTCGAACCGGTCACCGCCGAGGAGGTGGCCGACGTGGTCGCGGCAACCGACGCCGACGGGGTGATGGTGCAGTTCGGCGGTCAGACGAGCGTCGACATCGGCCGCCCGCTGGAGCGTGAACTCGACAGGCGTGGGCTGGACTGCGAGATTCTGGGCACCTCGGTCGACGCGATGGACCTCGCCGAGGACCGCGACCGGTTCAACAAACTGATGAACGAACGCGGCATCGCACAGGCCGAGGGTGGCACCGCGACGAGCAAGCGGGAGGCCCTGTCCCTGGCCCACGACATCGGCTACCCGGTGCTCGTGCGCCCCTCCTACGTGCTCGGCGGGCGCGCGATGGAGGTGGTGTACAACGACGCCGACCTCGAAACGTACATCGAGGAGGCCGTGCGCGTCTCACCGGACAAGCCGATTCTCGTCGACGAGTTTCTCGCCGACGCGGTCGAACTCGACGTGGATGCGGTCTCGGACGGCGAGAACGTCCTCATCGGCGGTGTGATGGAACACGTCGAGACGGCGGGTGTCCACTCCGGTGACTCCGCCTGCATGATTCCGCCGCGCTCGCTGGGCCGTGACGTGAACCGTCGCGTCCGGGAGGTGGTCGAGGAGATCGCCACGGCACTGGAGACGGTCGGTCTGTTGAACGTCCAACTCGCTGTCAGGGACGGCGAGGTGTACGTGCTCGAGGCGAACCCACGCTCCTCGCGGACAGTCCCGTTCGTCTCGAAGACGACCGGTGTCCCGATTGCACGCATCGCCGCGAAGGTGATGGCCGGGGCGGACCTCGCCGACCTGGACTACGAGGAGCAGATCCCCGAGCAGATAAGCGTCAAGGAGGTGGTGCTCCCGTTCGACCGCCTGCCGGGCAGTGACCCGCGTCTGGGCCCGGAGATGAAATCCACCGGCGAGGTGATGGGTACCGCCGACACCTTCGGCAAGGCCTACCAGAAGGCACAGATGTGTGTCGGCAAACCGATTCCCCTCGACGGGACAGTCTACGTCGACCTCCCCGTTGCGGGGTTCGGCGAGTTCTTCGAGGTGCTCGAACCGGAGGAGTTCGAGAGCACCGCGGCGGCAAAGCAGGCCGCCCGGGCGGGTGAGCTCGACCTGGTGCTCTCCCGTGACCGCGACCTGCTCGAGGTCTGTGTCGAGGAGACGATCACATACTTCTCGACCCTGGAGAGCGCACAGGCCTCGCTGGAGGCGATTCGTCACGCCGACGAACCGCTCGACGTCGCGCCGGTCGACGACCGCCCGAAAAACGGCGAGTACTGGGGCCAACCCGAGGACCGCGAGAACCTCCGCACGCAGATTGACCGACTCCGGGCGGTGGCGGACGCCGGCTATCTCGACGCGCTGGGCACAGCGGGTAGGGACCTTGCCACTCTCGTCGACGCGCTCGACACCGTCGTCGAGACGGTCGACAGGTCGGTGTTGCTCGTGGCCTCGGACCCCGGGGCCGACGGTGAACTCCGTGCACTCCGGGGGTATCTCGAGGAACTCGGCTACGACCCACACATCGCGTCGGAGTTACCCCGTGTCGAGGGCCACACTCACGAGGAGGCCACCGCGGCCTACATGATGCTCTCGACGTTCACGCTCCTACTGGACCGCGACCCATCTCGCCGCCTGACCGAGTACGAGACGGCGAGGGCACACAGCAACGTGCTGGCGCGACTGGTCCCGGCTGACAACGAGCGCCAGACGACCCACGTCGTCGGCGGCCACGACGACGACGCCGACCACATCCGTGACTTCGAGTTCGAGTCCGACCCGGCCGAAACCCTCGACGAGGCGGTGTCGTGGGCCGAGTCGGTTGTCGAGCGCCGCCGCGAGTCGGCCCGGGACAGCACCCCCTGGGGGTGACTGCCGTCCGCGGATGCGCCCCAGGCCCCGCCCGGCCGTTCACTCCGCCGGGCCGCGCTCCTGGTCGTACCACTCGGCGAAGCGAGCAAGCGCGCGGCCGCGGTGCGAGACGGCGTTTTTCTCCTCGGTACCCATCTCGGCGAAGGTCTTTCCGTCGTACTCGAAGATGGGGTCGTAGCCGAATCCGCTCTCGCCACGTGGTGCGACGACGGTGCCCGGAACCACACCCTCGAACAGTCTGACCGGGAGGCCCTCGTCGGCGACCTGCTGGTCGGTGGTCGCGCCGGCGCGCTCGTCGACACCGAGGTCCTGGCCACGGCGCTCGGTGTCGACCGGTTCCGGTGTCGCCTCGAAGGCATCGCCGTCGCAGTACGCGACGACCCCGCGAAACGCCGCGCTCCGGTCGTCCTCGCGGTTGGCGAGCTCCCAGACCCGCTCGATACCCAGCGTGTCCTCGACGTACGAGGAGTACGGCCCCGGGAACCCGTCGAACGC
>JAQCNG010000144.1 GCA_028275145.1 Halovenus sp.
TGCGACCCACCCCCGGGAGGTCGGTCAGTTCGTCCATCGTGTCCGGCACCTCGCCGTCGTGGTCATCGCGTATCTGCTGGGCGGCGTTGCGGATGTAACTGGCCTTGTTGTTGTAGTAGGTAACGGAGTTCAGCGCCTCGGCGAGTTCCTCCTGCGGGGCCTCGGCGTAGTCGGCCGGGGACTGGTAGCGCTCGAACAGGTCCGCCGTCACCGAGTTCACCCGCACGTCGGTACACTGCGCGGAGAGGACAACGGCGACAAGTAGTTCCAGCCGGTTCGAGTAGTTCAGCGAGATTGTCGCGTCGGGGTACTCCTCGTGCAGTCGGTCAACCACCTCGGCGGTCTGGTCGGCGCGGTCGGCAAGCGGCGTGCCCATACCACCGACTGCGGCCGGGCGGGCTTGAGACCACCGGATTCGGCCAAACGGCCTGTCCAGCCAGGCGTCCGCGAGTCGTGCCAGCACAGACAAAGGCTGTCTCGCTGGTCCAGAGACACCCCGCAGTTCGTGGGTCGTCAGCCCCCGGCCGAGTCAGACACGGCTCGGTCGCTCCCCGGGCCGGTCGCGCTTGAGTACCACGAGGAGTCCGTAGCCCCCGACGACGATGAGGACCAGAAAGGAGATGCCACTCCCGAACAGGAGTCCGACGCCGCCGCCCACAATCAGCCCCCAGAAAAAGCGCCGCTCGACGTACCCCTGCCGGTAGTAGTACAGACAGAGGCCGACCAGAGCGAGCGCAATCACCAGCCCGAGACCCCCGGTGGCGGCGATTGTCTCGGCGCTCACGTCCCCACCAAAGCCCGAGTCCTCGACCAGCCCCACCACCTCGTCCGCGAACACGATGACGCTCAGGCTCTCGACGAGTGCGAGCACCGAGAGCCCCGCCGCCATCCACAGCGTGGTGAGCGACTCCACCCGTCCGCTCGTCTCGTGCTGGACACGCTCCTGTCTGTACTCGCCTCGCTCCTGTCTGTACCCGTTGTTCTCGCGCGGGCGACCACCGGTCTCCCGGGCACCGCCGGTCTCCCGAGCACCGCCGGTCTCCCGGGCACCGCCAGTCTCCCGGGCCCCACTCGACCGCCGGCGCTGTCCGCGGGACTGACCCGCCGGGGCCTCGTTCTCACGGCCGGTCTGAGTCCCGTCACGGGCCTGATTCTCCGGTGGTCGGTTCTGTCCAGGGGGCACACCCTGCGGTTCCGGGCTCTCACCCCGCGGGCGGCCCTCTCGGTTCCCCGCGGTCCCCTGTTTCGTGTCGGTTCCGCCCACACCGCCGGAGAGTTCCTCCCCGCACTCGAAGCAGTACGCGTCTCTGGGCTCGACGCGCTCGCCGCAGTGCGGACAGTGGTTCATACACTTTGTTCGGCATCCGCGTAAAACAAGCTGACGATAGCCCGCGGGCCGAGCGCAGATCTTATGCGGACCGTGAGCAAAGAGTGGGCCGATGACAGAGAACCCGGACAGCGAGCGAGCGGTCGTCGGCATCGTCGGCCTGCCGGGCAGCGGCAAGAGCGAGGCCGCCGTCGTCGCGGAGGAACTGTCGGTGCCGGTGGTGGTGATGGGCGACGTCGTCCGCGAGGCCTGCCGCGAGCGCGGACTGGACCCCGCGACCGACCACGGGCAGGTGGCACAGACACTCCGGGCGGAGAACGGCCCCGCCGCAATCGCGGAGGCGTCGCTCCCGACAATCGAGACAGCACTCGCGGAGACCGGTACCGTCGTTGTCGACGGCATCCGGTCGGACGTGGAGGTGGAGTGTTTCGAGGCGGCGCTCGGCGACGCGTTCACCCTCGTCAGCGTCGAGGCCCCCTTCGAAACCCGCGCCGAGCGACTCGACCTGCGCGGCCGGGACGCGGGTACGGACGAGGGCGGTGAGGGACTCGCTGACCGCGACGAGCGCGAGCTCGAGTTCGGAATGGGCGAGGCGATGGACCGCGCGGCGGTCACCGTCGAGAACACCGGGTCGCTCGACGCCTTTCACGACCGAATCCGGGCGCTGCTGACCGGCAAGACTGACCGCGAGCACCGCGGAGGCGACCGATGAGTGAGGCCTCGTACGCACTCGAGGCCGAGATAACCGCCCCGGTGTACGAGACGGAGGTCACCGACAGAGTCGTCGACGCCATCACCGGGGTGTTCCCCGACGCGGACCCGGAACTCCGTCACGGCGAACTGCGCGCCACCGTGGACGACCTCGAACACCTCTCGGAGTTGCTCCACCGCCAGGAGATTCTCGACACCGCCCGGGGTGTCTTCTTCGGGAACCGGCGTGGCGATAGCTTCTCGTTCCGTCTAAAGAAGCAGGCCGCTTTCGTCGGTGTGGTCAACTTTGTTGTCAGCGACCCGGGCGAACTCGGCGTAGTCGCCGTGCGCGTCAGCGTCGAGGAACAGTCCGTCGAGGATGTGATCAACCAGGTTGCGCCGCCCACCGAGGACGGCACACCCGTCGACGTGTGAGCCGGGTCCCTAGCTGAACGGGTTGTCACCGCCACCGCCACCCATCCCGCCCATGCCGCCCATCCCACCGCCGGGCCCGCCGCCCTGTTGCATCTGTTGCATCATCCGTTCCATGTCGCCCTCGCCCATCCCCTGGAACTGCTTGATGGCGCGCTCCATCATCCGGTGTTGTTCGAGCAGTTCACGCACCTGTTCCTCGGGTTTGCCCGACCCCCGGGAGATGCGCTTGAGCCGGTTCGCGCCGATAACCCGCGGGTTCTCGAGCTCCTCATCGGTCATCGAGTCCATGATGATGTCGTAGTGTTGCATCCGCTCCTGTGTCATGTCCATCGCGTCGTCGGGCAACTGGTCCATCAGGCCGCCGCCCAGCCCGGGAATCATGTCCATCACCTGTCCGAGCGGACCCATCCGGTTCATCGCGTCCATCTGCCGTTGCATGTCTTTCAGGGTGAAATCCCCCTCCAGCATGTCCTCGGGGTCCCAGTCCTCCTCTTCCTCCTGGGTCTCCTCCATCGCGCGCTCGACGCGCTCGGCGAGTTGCTGCAGGTCGCCCATCCCGAGCAGTCGCGAGACGAAACTCGACGGCTCGAATCGCTCGATGTCTTTCACCGTCTCGCCGGTGCCCAGGAAGGCGATTGTCGAGTCCGTCTGGTCCACGGCGGCGAGCGCGCCACCACCCTTCGCGGTCCCGTCGAGTTTGGTGATGATGACGCCGTCGATGCCGATGGAGTCCTCGAACTCCTGGGCCTGTTCTTTCGCGCTCTGGCCCATCGCGGCGTCGAGCACCAGCAGATTCCGGTCGGGGCTCGCCGCCCCCTCGATGCGCTCTATCTGCTCGATCAGTTCCTCGTTCAGGCCGTCCCGACCCGCGGTGTCGACAATCTGGACGTCCGCGTCGGCCGTCTCGATGAGTCCCTCCTCGGCGATTGCGACGGGGTCGTTCGAGTCGGGGTCGCCGTAGAACTCGACCTCGGCGTTCGCGGCCATCTGCTTTGCCTGGTCGTACGCGCCGGGGCGGTCGGTGTCTGTCTGGATGACCGCCGGTCTGAGCCCCTTCTTCGAGAACCACCAGGCCATCTTCGCCGCGGTGGTGGTCTTTCCCGACCCGTACAGCCCTGCCAGCATGATCGTCTGGCTCTCCAGTGGCAGGTCTGTCGACTCGCCGAGCAGCTCCACCAGTTCCTCGTAGACGATGCGCAGCACCCAGTCCCGGGCCGACGTGCCGGCCGGGGGCTCTTCCTCCAGCGCGCGCGTCTCGATGCTGTCGGAGAGCTCCTGAACGAGCGCGATATCGACGTCCGCCTGGATGAGCGAGCGCTGAATCTCCTTGACGATGCCCTCGACGTCGTCTCTGTCGAGGCGCGATTTCCCCCGCAGGTCGTTCAGGGTGTTCCTGAGCGAACTGCCGAGATTGTCGAGTACCATTACACGGCGCTACGCGGCCGGGCCGGTAAAGGCTTTTCCGACGACAGCCGTCGAACCGACCGCTCCGGCCACCCCGTGCCGACGGTCAGTCGTGGGGGTGGAACCGCTTCGTGGCACGGTCGACCGCATCGGCATCCCCGACGAAGGTGATGTGCTCACCGTCGTCGAGAACGTGGTCGGCCGACGGGACGTGTGTCTCCTCGGCGTTGCCGACAGTGGCGACGATACAGCCGTCCGGGATGTCGGAGTTGACCTCCTCGATTGTCTTGCCGACGAACTCACGGGC